>JAFGIF010000185.1 GCA_016929755.1 Deltaproteobacteria bacterium
AAACAGACTTAAAATTCGCGCGGAAGTGCCAAGGTCACTGGTGGGTCTCCCGGACTTCAAATCCGGTGTGGGGCGCTAGAACCGTCCTAGGTGGGTTCGATTCCCATGCACTTCCGCCATTTTTTTATAACGTAATAACAATGGCTTACAGACATGCACTTGCCGTCCCTTCTAATCTTCTACTATCCTCAATTGTTCTAAAATTGCCAAATGTAACTGTTTTGTAACTATTTTGAGTTTTTAGATATGCTTCTTGCTTTTCAATGGCTAATCTCAGATCACCATCACTCACGATATTGTATCGATCAAAAACAGACCTTGTCTTATGTCCCGAAATCGCCATAACAACACGTTCGGGAACGCCTGATCTCACCATGTTGCGAACAGCGGTTCTGCGTAAATCATGAAACAACCTATTCCCGATCTTTACCCTTTCACATGCTGAGTTCCAAGCGGTCCTGAAATCACTTATCTTGTCTGTCCCTTGCCAATTGGGGAATATATAGGGTGTTACTTTTAAGTTTTTTCTCATTATCTCCCGTTGGAAAGCGAAGACCTCGCGCAACTCTTTATCAAGGTACACTGTTCGTGCTTCATCATTCTTTGTGTCTCCAACCTCAAGCCGAACGATACCATTGTGAAGATCAGCCTGTTCCCACTTGAGATTGATGATTTCAGATTTTCGCCATCCCGTTTTGTAAGCAAAAGAAACAAAACCCTTTAAGTATTCGGGCAAAGCATCACGTAGAGCGATGAAATCCGCATGCTCGAAAAATCCTTTACGGGTGTTGTTTTCTTTTAACATAGGGATATAAGGAACCCTATCGACCTTCGGCGGTGTCTGCCTTTTACCAAGATTCAGGATTCTTTTTAGAGCGGAAAGCTCCCTGTTAATTGTTGCGTTCTTTGCACCTTCATCGATTCTTTTTTCTATATATTTTTGAATACGAGTTGTCGTGAGTTCGGGCATCTTCATGCCTCCAAATATTTCTTTCAGATGTTCCAGACTAAGCCCAGCACGGTCTAGGGATTTCTTCTGATTAATCCGGTAGTCTGCCAAGAAATCCTCTGCCAGTTCGTCAAATTTTACCTTGTCAAAACATATACCGGGTATTTTCCCTTCCGATATCTCGCCCTCGCGTTTCTTCAATAACCTCTTGGCCACCTCCAATTTATCGGTATGGGTAGATTCGACATATGGTTTTCCATTTCTATAATACTTAATTGAATAATTCTTTCCTCGTCTGTAGATACATCCCATTATTTGCCTCCTTTCCGGGATGGGTTAGGCTTGACAAACTGAATGTCATAGCCAAGGTATACAGCGATCTGCTCAAGCTTTTTCAGCGAGATATTAATCTTGCCGTTTAGAAATTTAGAGAGTTGCCCCTCGTCGATTCCCAAATCCTTGCTGAGCCGGTACGCTGTTACCTGTTCCCTGTGTAGGATTTCTCTCAGACGATTTTCCACCATATGTCCTTTCTATAGATCGCCTGTTTATATGTCAAGTATTATTTTCATCCTTCTTGAGGTTAATTCCCCGCCGCTTGCGGCGGGGTTGTTCATTTACAGAATGACTTATTCTTATTAATGTAATTATCAAGATCCACAATATCCAAATATTGCTTTTTTGCACGGGGTCCAACAATAACGGGAATTTCACCGGACCACACAAGTTCCCGCATCCCATAATCTCCACGACCAAGGTATACGGCAGCCTCTTTCACCGTAAAAAGGCGCTTACGCACTGGATTGCCTATCCCTTGCGCCTTCTCTAATCCTTTGCCTGTCTGTGTTTTCTTTGCCATGTAACTAATTTGTAACCGTCATAACGCTGATAAATGATGTTTGTTTGAACATAATTACTCTGTCGTGTCCCATTACCGCTTCCCAAAGATGATGTGTTTTATGTATGACTGAGCTTGGTTTTACTCATTGAGTTCAATTCTGCGTTTTCTTTCCTGTTTAAGTTTATTCGTACCAATTCCCCACTTTCAAAAGTTCGTGGCCCTTGAGCACCTCGAAATTCAACTTGTTCATAGACGGGCATGAGTCTTCTTCACGAAACCGATTTTTCACAATTTCAATCTTGCCCCAGTCCAGAGCAATGGCCAGTGTCGCAGCCTTTATCGAATAGACACCACCAGTGCCTAACCGCGAATCCGGTTTCTTCTGGATCGCAATTAGAGCAAGTCCTTTGTTGAGTCGCTGTATGATTCCACTGATGGCATTGTGAATGTTGAAGGCCTTATCCCCTTCGGGTTCCAGGTAGTCGATGACGTTCAGTGCATCCGGTTGTACTTTGTCAGCAATGTTGTGAAAGTCCCATTTGTCAATTACCTTCATATTCCTATCCCACTCGGTTATATCCTGCTGAAAATAGGACAGTTTCTTCTTCAGGGCTTCCGGACTCATTTCAGAATTGAAATAAAAAATTGGAAATCGGCCCATGTTCAGGGCAATGGCATTTAAGAGAAGCAATGTCTTTCCCATTCCCGAAACGCCCGCAAAAACGGCGACGCCCTTCGGGAAGAACTTCGTCTTTTTGTGAAGATCTAATGGAAGGCGCACATCAATGAAGTTGCCAGGGTCAGCACTGGCAAAGTCCATGAAAGTAATGGTCGTATCGACGCGGCGGTAACTGCCACGCGCATCAGTGTATTTTTCAAGTAGAGGTTCCGGTCCTTCGCAGAGACGACGGAGTGCAGTATTGGCAGCCTGCGTGTCGTCTCTTGTCGCCAATTGAAGCTCTTTGTGTACTTCTGTCGCCCGGAAGTGACCAGTTGTCGCCAAACACCACTCGCGAACCTCGGCGGTGATGTTCCGCTTCCACTTCTCGGCACGCTTAAGAGCACTGTTAATTTTCACCTGGAGTTGATCTTCTGGAAAGGGAGGATTTGAGTTTCTTGCAAGAATTTTGCCTACTTGCTCAACGTAAGGAATCTCGCAACCGGTTTTCACAAGCGCATTTACGGTACGGAACAGGTCTTCATCTCTGCGTCCCTGTTGAAAGAATCTGTCGCCATTGTCGCCAATTGTAGCCTTCTGTTGCCGATGACCATTGCTTCCTATATATAAAGATAAATTTTTATTTAAGGCATCGGGCAGCTCTGGCATCTCGACTTCCCATGGGGCCAGTCCATCTTGCCAGGTGTAACCTTTGCCCTCTGCGTTGACTGAAGGAGGTGCTATGATGTATCCACCATCACCCCTGAAATCGACTCCTGGCATAACCCCGGTCCCTACAGTCAACTTGCATTCCTTGGGAAAGAGAAAGTAGAGGTGCCAGCCGCCTCTTGGTGTCCGTGCCATGGGGAAGAGCAGGGCATCCGGTAGGAGTTTTTGTATGGCTTCGTATCCCTCCTTAGTATCGCAGTCGATAACGAACAGCCCGGATATTGCCCCCGTCACGATCCCGATCATGGCATCCGGCCATTGCTTCCACCATCTCTCGATCTCATCTTCAGTGGATTCGTGCTCTTGGTATTCACCCCATTTGGTATAAGGCATTTTATTGCTGCGAATAGGAATCACAGCGTAGCCCCACCTGGCATACTCTAAGGCAGTCTTTAAAAGCTCATTTTGCATTCGTAACGCCTCCAGCTATTTCTGATTTGATGATCTTCTCAAACCGTTCCGGTGTATGAGGAAACCTTCGGTAAGGTAAGCATAGGTAGTACCGGAACGCCTTGTTTTTGCCAGCACAGCGCTCAGGCCGTTCCGGTACGGACACCCCCACGACATCCGGTGCCCCGCCACACAATAAGTAAAAACTATTTTGGTCTGTTCGTCTCATTGCTCTCCTCCTTGTTCTCTACCTACAGTATGTATTAGCATAGGGTGTGCCATGATATAACTAAATGATATCATTATGAAAAAATAAATTTGGCATTGGATAATAAATATATGAATTGATTTAATGATATATTTTAATTATTATATTAGTTAATTAGATTGATACTTTTGATATTCAGAGGAAACATGGTTAAAAATATTCCCCAAAAAGACAGCATAAGTGATGTTCGTGAGATTTTAGATAATATTAGAAAAACAAAATTTATGCCCCAACACACTGAATGGACCCAAAAAGATACTCATTTATTAAAGTCGCAACTCAAAAAAGCGAAAGATGAACTCAAAGATCCAATGTTATATGGAGTTCTGTTGCAATCTCTTGTCCATGAAATCACATCTCAGAATCATCCCCAAAAAAGCACCATTTTCCGGCAAGTCCTTTGTCATGAACTTGAACAAAGTGTACGCCTTCCATTTCCATCAATCGAAATACCACTTATGGCCATGGAGATAGAAGGCATTGTAGAAGCTACTGGTCTCATTTTTACAAAAGATCAAACAACTACAAGGCTAACTCGATTGCCAATGGTAAGTTCGCCAACAAGACATCTTACACATACTATTTCTAAGAACCTCGAAAGAATGTACTTTTACGCTAAGTCATCAATGCCTATTCTCATTGTGGGAGAAACTGGTACCAGCAAAAGTCATTTTGCGAGAGCGCTACATGCAATCAGCAATAGGCGAGAGAAAGAGCTTGTTGAAATAAACTGTAGTGCTATTCCGGAAACAATGATTGAAAGTGAGTTATTTGGTCATATTAAAGGCGCTTTTACTGATGCAAAAAGAGACAAAAAAGGATTGTTTGAAGAGGCCGATAAAGGGATTTTATTATTAGATGAGATGGGGAAAATGCCAAAACATTTACAAGCAAAACTATTGAAAGTGATAGAAGACCAAAGATTTATTCAATTAGGGGATACAAAACCAATAGATATAGATGTACGGATTATAGCAACGGTACAGCCAATCAATTTACAACCGGATAACACAGGATCGATGGATATAATGCCTGATTTGCTATACAGGCTTGGCTATCCTTCCGTGCTTGAATTACCAAAATTAAATGAAATATTAGCTGCGGACTACAAAACAATCCTTCATAGATCGCTTGAAATAGTGAAAGAAAAAATTGGTATAGATAAAGCAAAAGATGTCAAATTAAGCTCGGGAGCATATAAAGAGTTGCTTTCTCATAATTACGAAGGAAATTATAGAGAGTTGGAAAATATTCTCAAAGACGCCCTGATCTCCGCTATAATTGCTGGAAAAAACATTATAGAGGCAAAAGAAATCAATTTACCTATCAAAATCGATAAAAAAAATCCAAAACCAAAGAAAGTTGAAGTAGACTCGAAATTTGAAAACATAAAACTGAAAGATATCATCGATTATGCAGATAAAAAGAAAGCTCAAATAATAGAACAAAAGGTAAAAGAGATTATTGAAACCGGAGCAACGATAAAATCTATTTTAGAAAAAGAAGGCTGTAAAGAAAAAGAATATCACAATTTTTACCTTAAAATGCATAGGGCAACTGGGAAAAAAATAAAGGATATGAAAAAGGCATTTTGATAAGATTGAATTGAATAGACCTAATAATGTAATCTATAAGATTGGATGTAATTTCCGGAGGTATTCTTATCTTATCTCTGTAGGAAGATATATATCTTTCCTTAAGAATAGAGCCTCTCACTGTGGGCAATTGGAGCCACCTGTCACGCTTCGCTCTCAACTATAGAATAAAGCCTCATCTACTGGCCGGATCGGTCCGGCTCTTTCCTCGGAGAGAGAAACCCCTGGAGATACTGGAGAGGCTTTTTCTTGTTGTAAGATCAGAAGGCACAGTCTTCATACTCCACCTTTCAATATAAAAAACATCTTCTTATTATTTGATATCTATGATCGGAGGATTACCTTCATACCTTGGATCCTCCCACGGGTAATGATACTCGACCAGAAAACGATCACCGATTTCTTTTTTGAACATTTTACAAAGTTCTATACTTATCTGATTCCATTCTTCCCAATTGAAACCTTTATCATCATAATGATTTTCGAAATCAATAACCCAATTGGCAAATTGCTTATGAAGACCTTTGGAAACTCCGAAATCCTCAGGGAATCCACATATGGCATCGGCAATATTTGGGCCAACCAAAGGTTTTGCTGTTTCCGGATCTCGTATCCAGGCATACGGCCCATTACCAAAATCAGCCATGATACAGATGGTAGCTATCTGTTCGCACATACCTTGCAGCCTCTCTTTGAATTTCTATCGCGTCCTCTTTTTCAGCAATCTTTAACTGTTTTTTATGTCTCAATTTATTAAGCTGTGTGTTTCGTTATTGCGTTAATCTCGTACCAATTCTTCTCTTACTGATGGCCGAATCTTTGATTCTGTTTTTTCTGCAATCGAACTTTTATATGACTTTTCTCTTAGTGACAACTCCTTAGTAGTTATTGCTCCGGCGAATAATTACATCTATTAAATTTGTCTCGCACAACGAGAGCCCAGGGCTGTTGTGGATAAAGCCCAGCATGGCAATTGATGTTTTTAACCACCGGAGTAATATATTTTAAACTTGCTATTTTCCCCTGAGAATATAATATTGCTTCGGAATGTCTCCTGCCGAGGACCAGGGACCGTTGAGGCGGCTCGGGACGGGTTGGGGCCTTCTTGGAGGCTCCCTTCGCCTTTCTCTCCCTATTGATAATCATTGATTCTTGTCTGCCTTTTCCTACATATTGAACCGGAGCGATTTACTTTTTTATAAATGGTCTCTATTCAATTGCTCGTCCAGCTATTTCTTCAACATGTTTAGAATCCCCCCCCCCACTACTTTTCTGGCCAATTGCTATTTCGGTTCAAAGTGATTGCACCCTACATCGACTTTGTGCGGAGGTATTTGCTTGTCCTTCTTCCCATGCTTTGAAAACCATGTGCAGATACCGAGGAACGTATCCTGTCTGGTAATGTCTTGATACTTGCAGTTCCAGCAACTTTTTACACCGTCGTGCGACTTTGTATTATTGCCTTTTTCTGTTGTCATTTTGTCTCCTCCGAAAGTAAACCATCGCAGTCCTTAATCGGTTCTCCATCTCTACTCTGTGGTTCAGAGAAACAGCTTGATGGGTAATATACCAGGTAAGCACATTATAGAATGCCCAGAGGTTTATTACCGGGAACTTATCCTTATCGTAGCCACTCGCGTCATGATTGATTTGATACTGTATCTCCTCTGTTGCATTCTTACCAAACTTCATGGTCTGCATAACTTTTTC
>JAFGIF010000186.1 GCA_016929755.1 Deltaproteobacteria bacterium
ATATTCAATCCGGCCAATTGACAAAATTTATTTTTTGGCCTAGCATATAGTGTATTATTTTATTCACACATTTCCAAAGAAACAGATTAGTACCGCGTTCGAAACAATGAAAGGAAAGAACAGTTGCTTGCGAAAAGCTTGCCAGAATTAGAGGATCGAAGAGACTGATTTGTAATGTTGAAAGCAAGAAGAGACAGAATTCATAGGGTTTGCAAAGGGATGTAAAAAAATGATTTTGGAACATATCCACCCTTGTTTGCACGCCTTTGAATTATATTGAAAGCAGTCGGATTAATATGCTGCGAGCAAAGGCTGTTTTTCAATCTCTTTTGGCAGATCGGTTAATCGGCAAAGAGTGTTTTCGTGCTCAGACAGCCTAGATCTGTCTGCTGCTAGTATAAACGCTAAAGGATTTTGCCAGGTGGCATTGTCTCTTGGTTTATCGCTATCTATGTATGAGACATATCCATCCGGCAATAACCATAGGGCTTATTTAAGAGCACATCAGGAGAATAGTTATGAACGTAAGCTGTCTGTCGGAAAGGAAACCCGGATATCTGGAACATATCAAGAAAACGGTCCTCGATTTTATATCCATTATGATGATTGACAGAGAAGGATTTATCACATATGCGAACGATAATGCCCTCTCCATATTAGGGAACGATGTCGAGTTTGAACACTTCAATTGTTCCCATATCAATGAAATATTCCGTAATGATGTCATGCAAGTTATCTCAACGGGTAATCCTCAGGTCGGGATGTATCCACTTATGAATACTGTAATGATACTGTCCAGCAATTTGCCCGTTAAAGAAGACAACTTCATTGTCGGTGCCATGTGCATTTTCCAACCCCTGCCGGATCAAGACAACACAAGTCACAGGCTTCATATGCTCAAGCATTTCGATGCGGTTATCGAATCATCCTCTGACGGCATTTATATAACTGACGGGCAAGCCAACACCCTTCTAGTTAATTCTGCTTATGAAAAAATGACCGGGATTAATCGAAAAGAGGTTCTGGGTCGCAACATGCAAGATCTAGTAAAAGAAGGATTCTTTGATGAAAGTGTAACCCTGAAAGTTCTCAAAACAAAAAAGAAAGAAACCTTGCTGCAAAAACTGTGGAACGGAAAGGAACTGCTGGTCACAGGAAACCCCTTATTCGATGATGACGGGAACATCGCCATGGTTGTTACAAATGACCGAGATATGAGCGAGCTAATAAACCTACACCAAGCGTTGGAGCAAACCCAGGGAATGGCGATGGCTTATAAAGAGACCCTTCATACCATTCAGCAAGCGGATATGTTCGGCAAAAATTTCGTTGTTGCTAACAAGAGAATGCAGGAGATCTGTGATATTGTGGACCGTGTCAGTAAAACCGACGCAACGGTAATTTTTTACGGAGAAACAGGTGTCGGCAAAGATTGCCTGGCTGAAGAAATACACAAAAGATCATTGCGGTTCAACAGAGGGTTGTTTGTCAAAATAAATTGCGGGGCTATTCCTGAAACACTCTTGGAGAGTGAGTTGTTCGGCTATAAAGGCGGGGCTTTCACCGGGGCCCGAAAGGAAGGCAAAGTCGGTTTGTTTGAAGTCGCAAATGGTGGAACCATCTTGCTGGACGAGATAGAATGCCTTCCCATGTCCTTGCAGCCAAAGCTGCTTAATGTTTTACAAAATTTCGAGATAACGCGTATCGGGAGCACGAATCCCAAGAAGATTGACATCCGGATTATCTGTACTTCAAATCAAAATCTAAAAGATATGGTTGAAAGGAACGAATTTCGCGCCGACTTATATTACCGCCTGGATGTAGTCTCTGTCACAATCCCGCCGCTACGTGACAGAAAAGAAGATATCCCGCCGCTTATCCATCATTTCCTCAATTATTTCAACAGCAAATATGAGAAAAACAAGATCATTACTCCTAAAACCATGGGCCTTTTGCTTGGATATTCATGGCCGGGAAACGTAAGGGAAGTTGCGAATGTGATTGAGAAGCTGGTTGTCATCACCATAGGTGATAAAATAATGTGCGATGATTTACCTCGGAAATTCCGGGAACAGCATGATGATTATTCACAACCAATAACGAACTTGAAGTTCTATCTTGAAAAGGCCGAGATTAACATGATAGAAAAAGCCGTTAAATTTTATGGGAGTGCTCGCAAAGCTGCCCCTGTATTGGGTATTCATCATTCAACCATAACCCGTAAATTACAAAGAATCTCCGGTTCATTCGATTCAAAGGTGGAAAAAAATATTCCCTAGATATCCTACAACCTTTTACAGGATATTGCATTCCCTATCGGATATGCTTTTGCTCAGCGCAATGATAGATTGACTGCCACTTTTATCGCTTCGACCATGGACTGAGGATTTGCCCGGCCTTCACCTGCCTTATCAAAGGCCGTGCCATGATCCACAGAGGTGCGGATAATCGGCAGACCCAGAGTCACATTCACGCCCGCCATACTGGACCAGATGCGAGTCTTTTCATTGTAATCAAACCCCAGAAGCTTCATCGGAACATGGCCCTGGTCGTGATACATAACAACCACGGCGTCATATCGCCCGCCCTTCATCTTGGGAAATACGGTATCCGCAGGGATCGGCCCCTCTACATTGATGCCTTTGTCCCTGGCTGCATGCACGGCAGGAGCTACCTCCAGGTCATCTTCGGTACCAAAAAGTCCGTTCTCTCCACAATGGGGGTTGAGCGCCGCTACAGCGAGTCTTGGTTTGTGACCGATCAGATCTCCCACCGCCTCATGAGAGAGTTCAATTACCCTTAAAACTCTCTCCTTGCGCACAGCATCACACGCTTGACGCATTGATACATGCGTGGATACATGGATCACTCGGAAACCTTGATCCACCAACATCATGGCATAGTCCTTACTGCCGGTCTTTTCCGCGTAGATCTCCGTATGACCGGCGTAGCGGAATCCGGCCTCATTGATGGAAGCCTTATTGATTGGCCCTGTTACGGTACCGTCTACGCAGTAATTCTGGGCAAGCTCTATGGCTTTAACTATATACTCAAAAGAAGCCCTCCCTTGCTCCGCACTGACCTGTTTGTGCCTGAGCCTTATCAACGGCATGTTCTTCAGGTCTATAACATCCATGGTTCCATGTCGGTACAGCCCCTGCTCCGGATTGTCCATAGCATGGACATGCAGTTCAAGCCCGCACAAATCAGCCGCGTTTTTCATGATAGCGGCATCTCCGATGATGAGGGGCCGGCAGATACGGTATATCTCTTCCAGACTCAGGGCCTTGGCACAAATCTCCGGTCCGATTCCGCCCGGATCTCCCATAGTGACAGCCAGAAGGGGTCTGTTTTTATGACACATTTTAGGGGCTATCCTTTTTCCACGCACCATAGAGCTTGATAAGATCTTCTTCCTTCCCAAAGGCTCCTGACTTTGTAATGATCACCGCAGAGTCAAGCTTCCCTTGGACAGCGTGACCCCATGCCATTCCAGACATTGCCTGAGCCTTGAGTCTCACGGCTTTGACACCTGTCTTTTTCAACACGGCCGAGGCAGTATCGCCGCCTGAGAGAAAAAGTCCATCAGGTCTTCTCTTTTCAATAAGTTGTTTGGCCAAGTCGGCGAGCCTTGAAAGCATGCCAGTCGACGTATCCGGATCCACCTGCATCGGCTCCACAGAAAACCGAAGTAACAGGTCTTTACCCGCCAGCCAAGCATCAACTGCATTCAGTATCAGCTTATCCCAGCATTTCTGTACTGTTAGATGCCTAGAACAAATAACCACCTCCTGACAGTGAACACCAGATACAAGCATGCTGGCTTGGCGGTGCAGGATAGTGGTTGCTGACCCGCATATAAACATAAGTGAATGGCAGCGAGGGACAGCGCATAAAGCCCTGCCAGAGCCTATTCCTAGTTCCTTTGAAGCCGCCAGGGCCAGCCCTGCCGATCCAGCCAGCAGCGTATTGTGAAAGTATCTGAGACCTGCCCTGGCTATCATCGCCAGATGACTCTGGCCGGAAGCATCAAAGGTTATTGCCCGAACACCGTCAGCCATGAATCGTTCAATCCTGCTGCAAAGGGCATCCATGCCTCGATCGAACTCCTTCTGGTATATGTGAGAGATCTTGACGCCGGTCTGGGCGGCTATGAGTTCGGGAAGACTGGCTTCCCCCTCCCAGGTTACCATATCACGGCCCGGCTCTCTTTCAGCCACGGCAATACCGTTTACCAGATGTATTGCGTCTTGAGTAATCCTGCCTTGTTCCGGATATGCCGGTGCGATGAATGAGCAACTAAAACCCAAGCTACGCCGGAGAATTTCGACCTCGAATCCGGGAAGCCCTCTGAGCTGGCTGTCCATCTTTTTGTAGATCAGCCCATAAGACCGGGTGGAAAGAACATTTGCAGCCAGCCTCACCCTGCAGGCAGCCTCTTGCGGTTTAAGGTTTCTGCTCTCAGTTGTAAGGGCCAGTCCTTGTGCCCCGGAAAGGACCGGAGGGAGCAACTCGTTCGTCATATCCAGCATCAGAAAATTACCTGTTTCCGGAATGAAGTGAATTGCCGTATCAGCGGCACCTGTTAGATCATCGGCCACCACGGCAACGTCCTCGGTGACTTTATGATGAGATCTCATTGCGCAAGACGGTCATTCACAGCCTATCATGTCCCCTCGCTCAGGGTCTGTTGCATCTCTTCGACCCACACTTGGGCATCTTCTTCACCGGCAATGAAGCATATCGGTCGCTTTGCAAATGGAGTGATGTCGGCGCAGGCCGTTTTGCATCCACTGACAACCAGGATACACTCTGCTTCCTCGCTTTCGGGTGATATGAACTCAACAAGATCTTTTAATGTTTGTTGAGCTTGTTTAACCACAGCAACCCGGTTATACTGCGCACGGCATCCTCCACAATACTTCAGTCCAATCTTTTTTTTCTTAGTCATCCTCTGACACGCCGCATAGTTTTTTAGCGACCCTTTTCTTTTCGTCCATATTAACCTGCCTGGCGATCATAATCCTCTGTGCCTGGGGCGAACCCGCACCATGCATGGACTCGGTCAGATAACCGACAGCGGCAGTACCCATGGTGATGTTTTCGATCAGCCGCAGCATACGCATCCTCGTTTCCGTGGGAACGTCCGGATTGGCCTTGAAATATTTCTCGACCCATTTGCCCACTTCGGGTGATCTCAGGTCTTCTTCCGAGGGCAGTGTCACCATGATTCCTCCGGCAATGTCCTGTGCCAGGCGTGCTATCTCGTAGGGGAAGCGCGTCACGTTCTGCTTGCAGACATTGGCAAGAAGTGTATTCACGTAATAGGTGCCGCTCGACTCACGGTGACCTTCTGCAGCACAGGCTACTGAACCGCAGAACAGGGTCTCGTTGAGATGGTTCATTTCAATGATCTTGTCCTTGACATGAGAGGCTTTGTTCGCCCCGTTATACTCGGCAACGCACTGGGTCGCACCGATGAGGACATCGCCGACTCCGGCTTTGCAGGCGTAGCTCTGGCGATGGTAGGATGCAAACTGTTCCACCAGTTGGCCGGCGAAATCCCACTCCTTGTACATAAACACCCGCTCCCAAGGGACAAAGACATTGTCGAATACTACAAGGGCTTCATGGCCGCCGTAGATCTGGTTGCCGCGGTCGATCATGCCTTTTCCCAGTTTGCGGGTATCGCACGACTGACGGCCAATGATGTAGATGATTCCTTCGGCATCCGAGGGCAGGGCAAACGAGATGGCATAATCCTTGTCCTCCTCGCGCATGCTGATGGTGGGCATGACGATGATTTCATGGGAGTTCACCGCTCCGGTCTGGTGGCATTTCGCACCTCTGATCACGATACCGTCCGGGCGTTCCTCAACCACATGCATGAACATATCCGGATCGAACTGCTGGTGCGGCGCCTTGCTACGGTCTCCTTTGGGATCGGTCATGGCGCCGTCGCAGGTGAGATCGTTTTCCTGTACATACTCCAGGTATTTCAAAAAACGCTTGTTATATTCGGTCCCGTATTTCTGATCGATATCATAAGTGGTCATGGAAAGGGCATTCATGGCGTCCATTCCCACGCAGCGCTGGAAACAGCATCCGGTGAGCGAACCGAGCAGCCTCCCCATCTTGGTCTTTTTCACCAGATCCTCGGTACTCTGATGAATATGGGTGAAACGGTTTATCTTCTTACCCGTAATGTGGGACTTGGCCGTCATGAGGTCTTCGTATTCCGGCTTATGTGCGAATTCATACGTGGCGGCAACGGCATTCATGGACGGCCTGATGATCGGTTCATCCACCGGATTTTCGACTTTCTTGCCGAACATATACACGTTCAACTTCAGTTTTCTCAAACTTGCTTCATATTGCTTTGCATTCATGAGCTTAACCATATTATCCTCCGTTCGATTTTTTTCTGCGGTTCCCCTCTGCGTCAGCGATCTTGATCGCTGCAATAACCAGTTCGGGTGTTATCGGTATCAGTTCATTGTGAATGGTTTCTTTCTCGGCACAGGCAATCGATGCAACCTTTGCCAAGTCCTCATCGGATGCACTACCCATGCCTAGCTCTGCCAATACTGTAGGTAAACCGACAGACTCACACAATGAATAAACCTCATCGATCATGCACGCAGGCTTGTCTGTCATGAACAAAGAGACCAGTACTCCAAACGCGACTTTTTCTCCGTGATAATATTCGTGACCCTTATCAAGGGCATTTAGTCCGTCCTGTATGGCATGAGCGGCTGCAAGGCCTGCACTCTCAAATCCGATCCCGCTTAAAAGAACATTGGCTTCAACAACATGTTCAAATGCGGGGATGACGACATGGTTCCGGCAGGCCATCTTCGCCGTAAAACCATATTCCAGCAGAATTTCATAACAGAGTCGGGCCAGCGTCTGAGCAGTCATGGATCCATGCCCTTTCGCTATTGTTTTTGCGTATTTCAGCCGGCACGAATCTGCCTCAAACCAGGTTGCAAGGGCATCACCCATCCCGGCAACAAAGAGCCTTTCCGGAGAGTTTGCGATAATTTGCGTATCGACCAGCACTACATCCGGATTACGGCGTAACACAAGCACGCGCTTGATACGTCCGGTGTCCGACCGATAAATGACAGACAGAGAACTGCAGGGCGCATCCGTCGAGGCAACCGTCGGCGCAATAATGACGGGAATGTCCAGCTCGTGAGCCACGGCTTTGGCTGTATCAATCGACTTGCCCCCGCCAAGACCTACAACAACATCACAGGCCTCCCGGCTCGCGATTGTTCCCAATCGTGTAATCTCTTCATCAGAGCATTCCCGCATAAATTTCTCAACAACCACCGGAGTTATTTCTTTTATTGGAGGATAAATACCAGGTATAATCTCTTCAAATACCGAGGGGCTGCTGATGATGAAACCTTTTTTTCCATAGCATGGAATCAGTTTCTGAAGCCTCTGAATAGCACCATAGCCCTGTATGTATCTGCCGGGAAATAATGCCGTTGTAATCATTTTATATGCTGCTCCTTTCTTGCAAGTACATCTCACCTTTGATTGGCTACTTTATAACCTCGCTTTAAGAAGTTCTTGCAAAGTGATTGCCCATTGAACATGATTTACTCAGCATGCCACATCATCGGCCGCTAAAATTTGGCTTCCTTTTCTCCAAAAAGGCGCTCATGCCTTCCTTTTGATCTTCCATACTGAAGCACTGCGCGCAACATTGCGCTTCCAGGCGGGTTGCATTGTCCAGAGACATGTCATAGCCAAAATTGATGGAATGTTTGGCCATCTTCAGAGCAAAGCTTGGAAGCGCGGCAAGTTTTTCAGCAAATTTAACCGCTTCTGGAAACAGCTGGTCCACAGTATAGATTCGATTTACCAAGCCTATCTCATAAGCCCGTTTCGCGTCGATTTGTTCGCCACTGTAAATAATTTCCTTTGCCCTTCCCATGCCGATTATACGACCAAGACGCTGGGTACCTCCCCAGCCCGGGATGCTGCCCAGGAGGATTTCAGGCTGGCCGAATCTGGCGTTCTCGGATGCAAATCTCATATCGCAGGACAAAGCTATCTCCGTACCCCCGCCCAAGGCGAAACCATTAACCGCGGCAATTGTCGGTTTAGGTAGTGTTTCGAGCATGCGCATCGTTTCATGCCCCATCTCCATATAGGCCAGGGCTTCTGAGGGGTGCAAATTCTGCATCTCTCGGATGTCGGCACCGGCGACAAAAGCCTTTTCGCCTGAGCCGGTCAGGATCAGGACCTTGATGTCATCACTCTTGCAAACCGATATTGCATGCTGGATCTCGCTTAGTGTTTCGGCATTCATCGCGTTCAAGGCCTTGGGCCTGTTAAAAATTATAGCCGCACCCCACTGCTCAACCTGCAAGATAATATTCTTGTAGTCCATCTTATTTTCCTTTCTCAGACAGAACTCATAACGATTTAATAACGCACGCAGTTCTGATATTTATCTCAGAATAGATCCGAGTGCTCATTCGGTCCTTCCTATAAAAATTATTCCCTTGGGTAACTGATTCATTTCAAAGAGAGGATCTCCCCGTGTAGCTTTAATTCGGGAGTGCAAATCAACTCTTTGAAAAGTAATTATTTCAACAGTTCCCGGGAGATTATCAATTTCATAATCTGGTTTGTACCTTCATATATTTGGGTAATTTTGGCATCTCTCATCATGCGTTCAAAGGGATATTCCCTCATATAACCATAACCACCCGCTATTTGGAGCGCATCCGTGGTGATTTTCATGGCTACGTTTGATGCGACCAGTTTTGAAGCAGCGGAAAGGTAACTCTTGTTTGGATTGTTGTCATCGACCAATTGAGCCGCCTGATATACCAGACATCTTGCTGCTTCAAGTTCTGCCGCCATATCCGCCAGCATCCATCCGATCCCTTGGAAATTGGCTATCGGTCTGCCGAACTGCACCCTTTCCTTTGCATATTTAGTGGCCAATTCCAGGGCACCCCGAGCAACACCGCATGCCTGTGCCCCTATGACAGGCCGTGATGTATCAAGGGTTTTCATGGCATAAACGAATCCTTTACCCTCCTGGCCCACAAGGTTTTCCGCAGGAACTTCAAGGTCTTCAAAGACCAACTCTCCGGTAGGTGAACCTTTGATTCCCATTTTCTTTTCCCATTTCGCGACAGAAAATCCCGGCGAGTCGGTCGGAACCACGAATGCGCTTATTCCTTTAACACCTTTCGATGCATCGGTCATTGCAAACACTGTAATAAGATTTGCAACCGGGCCGTTTGTAATAAAGCATTTTGTTCCGTTGATAACATACTTGTCACCCTTTTTGACTGCCCGGGTGGCCATTGCCCCGGAATCCGAACCGGCACCCGATTCAGTCAGTCCGTACGAAATGATCACATCTCCGGAGGCGACCATGGGCCCGTATTTCTTCTTCTGCTCCTCGGTGCCACCGATGAGTATGGGTTCCCAACCCAAAGCCTGTCCCTGTACGATCAGTGATGAACTGACACATGCCACTGCAATTTCCTCTACGGCCAGACAGGTGTACAGATGTCCCTGCCTGTTCCCGCCGTACTGTTCGGGCACAGACAGTCCAAACAGACCCATTTCCTGAAAAACTTCTTTCAAATCCCATGGGAATTCTTCTTTTTCATCTATTTCAGCTGCTCGCGGCCTAACCTTGTCGTCGACCATTTTTCTAAGTTGATCGACAAACATTTTCTGTTCTTCCTGATTCAATAAATACATACTTCTCTATCTCCTTATGCCTTGTTTGGTTCCTCGCGCTTCATCATGATTGTCTTGAATCCCGACTGGACAACGATTCCGTTCTGATTGAGTATCTCAAGATAAAACTTGATGATGCCCCGATCCGTCTTGGACTTACTTGCCTTTTTCTCGACTATTTTGCCTTTGACATGGATCGTATCTCCGAAATATATCGGGGCCTTGAAGTTCCATCCGTCAACACTCATAAAAGCAATGGCAGTTCCTTCCAAATACCCTGTCCTGAACAGCAAGCCATGCGATACTGCCAGGCCGAGCAGGCCATGAACTATCCTCCGGCCGAACTGATTGTTCTTTGTAGCTTCTGCGCTGGTATGCAACTCATTATAGTCACCACTCATAGCGGCAAACATTACCACATCAGTTTCCGTCATCGTCCGTGTTGGGGTGAGAAACTCTTCGTCTTGAACCCAGTCATCAAAATATTTTGGACTCATAATTACTTCTCCTATCGCCATTGTTGTTTGTTATGTTCTCTCCTAGTTCCCAAGTCTCTTGGCGATCTTAGATAAAGCTTCCCTAGTTGTTCCGTTAGAAGCATGAATCAGATTTTTTCCAAAAAGGCTCGGCCTTGCTCCCCCTGCAAAAGCAGGGGGAGCTTAAATCTACGATCTTTTTCCTTGATATTCTCTTGATTTTTTATTTTGGAACCGGAATTGGTGTCACCATATAGGGCTCATAAACCGGATCGACACATTTTCCACTCTTTGGATTACAGTTTATCCCCGGTTCCGACCTGGCCTCTGTAACATCTTTAGGCAGGGGTTGAATCCTGGCCCCGGGCATCGGCTCGCCTGTTTGTGCAGACTTCAAACTAATCTCAGGCAGCAATACCGGATGCAGAACCTCATCTGTCATAGTAGGAGCCACTTTGTCCGCAGGGAAACAATTGCAGCCATCTTCGAACACGTCGCCCTTGCAAAGCTTGACTTTATCCCACTCAACCCAGGGCAACGGATATTCTATGTTGTGCACGAGGTCTTTCCTATTTTCTGTCAACAATTCCATCATGAGCTTGAAAGCATAGCCTGCGGTCGCCGGCGGCGATCCGGCCGAAACTCCCTTCAGGCCCCTTTTCTGCATTTCAGGATCAGCAAAGGCCAGACGGATTCCGTTCGTATCTTCTCCCACGATAAAAGGAATTTTCTTACTGCCGCTTGCCAGACAAGCTCTTAACACGCCGTATTCTCCAAGCTGGGAACAGATACCGTCCACGTCTGGATATGCAGCCAGAGCCTGCGATGTCGCCTGTTGGCTCTTGGCATCATCCCAATATCCATAGTATTCATTTACGACTTTGATTCCCGGATACCGTTTAAAAATTGCCATGGACCCATTATAATGCCGCATGTCAACAGAATTACCCGGAACACCGCGGTTGATCATGACAGTACCTTTACCACCCATGAGATTCACTAGGTACTGTGCAGTATTTTCGCCATGACCGGCTGTAATATAACTGACATTATAGGCAGACGGTTCCGTAACTGTTGAGTCATACATAAAGAATAAAACACCTTTTTTTGAACCCTCTCGGATTACACGATTCAGACCGGTGGGTGACACAGGAAAACTGATGATCCCATCGGCGCCATTAGCGATCATGCTCTGATAGTCTGAAATCTGTTTTTCAACATTCGAGCCTGAAATTACCTCCGTTAATTCGACCATCTCATCATACGGCGGAGTCTTTGCCAGTGCTTTAACAATGTTGGCGGCTGAGCTTTGCCACACATTTCCGCTATAGCTTAAGCTTAAGAATATTTTAAACCTCTTATTTTCCTCAGCCTTCGCATCATCAGCGACAAACATTACTCCTACTGCAAAAAGGCTCACCAAGAGCACCATGAGAATACTTCGATTAACTACTCTACTTTTTTTGATTCTTTTTCCCATCACCATACCACATCTCCTCTCTTTTATATTTAACTAATGGAACATTATACCCTCTCGTATTCCTTGCTAAATTATCGTTCATACCTTTTGTGTTTCCGGCACAGATTTGCTTATATTCTTCTGCGCGCTGGCTATCTTTGTGTTGCGCTCCGAGACTGATGACATAATAAGAGCCATAACAATAATGGCACCCTGGATTATTGTGCGCCATCCCTCTGCCAGACCAATCGCCGTAATCAATGTTGAAAGTATGGTAAGCAGCAGAACGCCCCCGACAGTTCCCAAATAATTACCCTTCCCGCCTAAAATGGAAGATCCACCCACAACCACCGCAGCAATTGAAGACATGACATACGGGTCACCCATCGTTAATGTTGGGGCATCGGTATAACCCACAAGCATCATTCCAACGAGTCCGCAACAAAAACCACTGATGCCGAAAGCAGAAATCGTTAATAGATTGTTACGTAAGCCGGAAATATGAGCTGCCTTGGGATTGGCGCCCAATGCATATAATTTACGCCCGAAAGCGCTGTAACTTTGAACAATAACGGCAACAAAGATAAACAGAATCAGAAAATAAACGATATTGGGAATTCCGGCCGTATGATCGAGCATCATCCCGTTTAAAAATCGCGGTGCATTGCCTTTATGCGGGGACCCTTCGGTGAATCCAAGAACGACACTGAAAACAATTATTCCTGTTGACAATGTCATTACAAACGGGGGAATACGCAACAAAGTCGCTCCAATCCCATTGAGCATCCCTATAAACGTTGTAATCAGCAATACCAGGGGGATGGCCCATAAGATATTTTCGTTACTTTGACTGACCCAAGCGGCCACCAATACACCGCTTAATGTAATCATGGATCCCACAGAAAGATCCAATCCCCTGACAAGAATTACAATTCCCTGCCCATAGCTTACCACTATAAGGAATGATGCCAGAACAAGCACAAGCATCAAATGATGCCAATTTCTGAATGACGGTGATACAAAGAGGGTAACAACATAAAGCAGTATGGTCACAATATAGACTGCAACAGTGACTTTGTTGCTTTTGATGAAACCTGCGACTCCGTCATTTCTTCCGCCAAACCGTTCATCTACGCTATTATTCTTCATGACACTGCCCGTCTCTTACTGATTATGAGTGATAAACTGCCTACAAGCATGGCAAGGAGCATAATCGAACCTTGAAAAATCCCGGTATAGAAGGATGAAACTCCCACAGAAAACAAGGTCTTTTGCAGAAGAGCCAGAATACCTGCCCCTATGATACTTCCTATGACACTGCCATGACCCCCGTCGAAAGATACCCCGCCTATCGCCACAGCGGCAAAGGTAAGCAGGATAAATGAATTTGACAAGTGCGGGTCGCCTGTTCCGGTTTGTGCGCTGAGCATAAACCCTGCCAAACCGGAAAAAATACCTGCCATCACATATGCCCTGAACTCTACACTGCGTGTGGCAATGCCGGATAGTTCAGCTGCCGTTCGGTCTCTACCAAGAGCATATATACCTGCGCCAAAATTGGTCTTTCGTAAAAGAATCCAGGATATCAGCCCGATCAGCAGAGCTATGATGGCTGCAACCGGAATGGGACCGATAGAATCTGTCAGAGTGTATGCAATCTCATCAGGGACATAACCTCCCGGCTGCGCCAATACCAGCAAAGCTATACCGGAGCATAAGATACTTGTTCCCAATGTAGCTGCGATTGATTGCAGGCCGATCCTTGAAACAAGAAATCCGTTGATACAACCGATGACCCCTCCGACACCGATAGCTATGATCAGGCATAAAAGTGCTCCGCCTACGCCTGCTCCCTGCTGCACTGCAATCAGGGTATTCGTTAATACGACTATTCCTGCCACGGAAAGGTCAAACCCGCCCATAAGTATTATGAATGTCTCAGCTACGGCAGCAATGGCAATAACTATGCTGTTATTAAAAAGCACGGTTATTCCATAAACGGATACGGCATAACTTCCCTGACTAATTCCATAGATAATAAAAATGATCAAATACATAACCAAAGCTAAAAATGCCCCGTTCGTTAACAAAGCATTAAAACATCTTTCCAGAATCGAATTACGCATTATCCTCTCCACTAATACGATCGGGTGACATACCCAGCATCGCCTCTAAAATGGCTGGTTCTGAAAGACAATCATGAGAGATCTCGGTTACAACCTTTTTGCGGTAAAATACTGCGCAACGATCAGCAAGCCCGACTATTTCAGGGAGTTCGGTCGAGTAAAACAAAACAGATCCGCCGGCATTTGAAAAATCGCGAATAACTTGGTAAATATTCTGTTTCGTCCCTATATCCACGCCTCTTGTAGGATCAAAAAGAAGCAGGCATTTCGCATTTGATAAAAGAGCTCTTCCGACAATGGCCTTTTGCTGATTGCCTCCGGAAAGGGCGTCGATCGGCATCCCATAATAATTATTATCTAATTGGACTTTTGCTGAAGCGAAATCGACATAGTCAATTTCTCGATTTCTGTTAACAATACCACACCAATTTTTCACTGCATCAAGAACAGATATTGAAACATTACAGGATGTCTTAATACCAGGGAATATGGCCTCAGTTTTCCTCTCCTCGGGAATCAGAACCAAACCGGACTTCATTGCGTCGTGAGGATTCCGAATCTTCATGGAACATCCTTCGATCTCAACACTCCCTCCGACAATTGGCTTGCTCCCACCCAGCATATTGAAGAGCTCACGCTGCCCCTGACCTTCCAACCCTGCAATTCCAAGAACCTCCCCTTTTCTCAGAACGAAAGTAATTCCATCGTCTTTCGGGATCTTCTTATCCGCACGCAGATTCTGAACACTCAGCGTCACCTCATCATTATTCACATCTACAGTACTTGCACATGCAGGAAATCTTACATCAATTGAGCGTCCCGCCATTAATCGGAATATCTCTCCATCGCTAATGCCGTCGAATTTCTCGGTAATTACCTTGCATCCATTACGCAAGATAGTAAACTGATCGCATAGACGCCTGGCTTCCCTAAGTCTGTGGGTGATAAAGAGGATTGAGGTGCCATTGTTTGTGAAATGATCTACCTGCTCGAACAACCACTCAGGGTCAATGAGGGCCGCTGTTGCTTCATCCAGTATTAAAAGTTTAGGATCGTGAATCATGGCTCTAACTGTTTCCAGACGTTGCTTTTGGGCTACGGACAGCAATTCGACTTTTTGCGACGGTCTTATGCCCTCAATCTTATATTCCGAGAGAATCTGTTCAGTCATTTGTTCCACTTTCTTGGCTGATGTCAAACCCAATGCATTCTTAGGAATGTTGGGAAGAAAGAGATTTTCAGCAACAGTAAGATTGGGCAAAAGACTCAGTTCTTGAAAGGCAGCAGAAATCCCCAAAGAACGTGCATCCACTATGGATTTAGGGCTGTAAGTCTTACCGCATAAAAGCATATCGCCCGATTCCTGAGGATAAACGCCGCTCAATATTTTTATCAGGGTGGACTTGCCGGCTCCGTTCTCTCCGAGCAACGCATGGATTTCCCCATGTTGCATCTCCAGAGAAACATCCTGAAGAGCCTTGGTTGCACCGAAATTTTTATTTAAATTTTTTATCTCTAGTAGATATGACACTATTTCTGCTCCGTATCATTTTTACTTCACTTTCGAGGTTTCTCCGTCGGCCAGGCAAATTTCATTTATTTGCAGACCATACTGGGTCAATCGTGAAGGAAAAATATCTTTCAAAGCGACTTCATGGATAGGAATTATTTTATTATAGTCATCTCCAACCTGTTTGACCATCACGTCCATCACATCCACAAGATTCTGCTGGCTGCCTGTAGCCAACCCGACCGGGAAATAAACGCCTTCTGCATTCGGACGTCCGCCGAATTGCTCATAGGTATAGACAAGGTCGCCTGCGATTATCCAGGCGTTATTGAGATCAGGGCCGTCGTTTCTGACCCTTACATACATCGATCCCGGGGTATGAGTATCAATAGCCGCAAACAGGTCGATTCCGGGAAGAACGTTTTCCAGATCTCCATTTATCAAATTCATTCGCCCCTGTTTTACCAAATCCACGGCACGCATGATGTCATCGGGATCAACTGCAACCATGGGCCATTTGAGATAGTCGGGCAGAGACATGGTTTTAATCCAAGCGTCCAGTTCTCTTTCCTGCATGTAAAAGGTCGCATTTTTAAAGGCAGGCAGATTACCAAGATGGTCAAAATGAGAATGGGTAATAAAAACGGTATCTACCTCATCAGGATTCACGCCGACTTCACCAAGCACTTCTTCGGGTGCATGCCATCCCTCTACACCAAAACCATCAGCCATTTCCTTACCGCCACCCTCATTATTATAGCCTGTATCCACCATCACCGTTTTGCCTTTGCCCTTGATTAATGTATAGCAATAAGGAAGTTTTCGATGGCCTTCATTGTGAGCCCCATAAATAATGCCGCTCATGTGATAGTTCGTCACATAAGAGTACTCCAAGTTCCAAATTGAATAATCATTCATCACTTTACCTCCCATTCTTTTTTATTTATCTTCCTACCATTGCCAAACTGATTGTTAATGACCGCTTTTGATATTCTTTTCAGATCCGTCATCCTATAGCTGTTTTAATTCGTTGAGCACAACCGTTAAGTAACAAGCATGCCCTACATATTATGGTAAAGCCGTTTTAAATCCTGCTTCAAATCTGCTCTGAAATCAGGATGGGCTATATTGATAAGGGCTTTTGCCCTTTCAATGACACTTTTCCCTTTCAGATTGGCTATTCCGTATTCTGTAATTATATAGTGGACATCCATTCTGTCGGTGCAAACACTGGCCCCCTCATCAAGATGTGAAACGATGCGCGAAATCTTTCCGCCGGCAGCCGTAGAACTGAAGGCCAGAATAGAACGGCCGTTCTTTGATTTCTTTGCACCCCGGACAAAGTCTAACTGTCCACCCGATCCGCTGTATTGCAGGTAGCCAATGGTATCGGAAGCAACCTGTCCAGTAAAATCAACCTGCAACGCAGAATTAATTGAAACCATATTATCATTTTTCGCTATAATCTCGGGTGAATTCACATATGTGAAAGGATAAGCTTCTACAAAAATATTGTTATTAATAAATTTATACAGCTTTTCGGTTCCCATAAAGAAACCGGCAACCATTTTTTTAGGATGAAAATTCTTTTTGCTACAGGTTACAACACCTTGTTCGACAAGATCAACAACGCCATCTGAAAACATTTCCGTATGAATTCCCAGATCCTTTTTGTGTGTTAAAAAGTGCAAGACAGAATCCGGAACAGCACCGATCCCGAGCTGAAGACAATCACCATCATTGATCAGTTCAGCGCAATACCCCCCGATAGCCTCATCAATAGCAGTTATTGTAGGGGGATTAAGTATAGTAGGCTTTGTATCACATTCGACTATGTAATCAATCTCTGATACATGAATAAAGGTATCCCCCATCACCCTGGGCATGTGCGGGGTAACCTCGGCAATCACAATTTTGGCACATTCCGCGGCAGGCTTGGTATAATCGACCGATATTCCGAAAGAACAGTATCCATGCTCATCCGGTCTGGATAACATGCAGAGCACCACATCAACCGGCAAAATATTGTCTATAAACAAATAAGGAAGGTCGTTGTTGTTTACCGGTGTATAAAATGATCTACCTTCCCTTACAGCCTGTCTGGATGTTGCCCCGACAAACATGGAATTATGGACAAAATGAGGTCTGTTCTCCGGCAGACAATAAAGCGATTTACCCATTGCAACCTGATGAACAATTTCAACATCATGATACGCTTCCTTGTTCTCGACCATTTTTTCCAATAAAAGTTCGGGAGTACCCGCAGCATGCCCAACTACCACACGGTCTCCACTCTTAATGTTCTTCACTGCATCTTCAGCCGTAGTAAGCTTTTGTTTATATATTTCTAACCAATTCATTTGCTTGGGACCTCCACAAGTTTATTTATCTAGAGAAGATAGATGATCTATACAAACCAATGTTCTGGAAAGCCTGTTGCATCGATGTAAGACACTGACCATGCTGAGCTCCTCTGTCTGTCCATTTATTGATTTGGTGAAACAAGAGCAGTTTTCGTGCCAGCAGGAACTATCTGTTAATTTTATCCATAGCTGTCTAATATTAAAGGTTTATTAATAAAATCCCCTTGAAAAAAACTCAACATCCCCCAACAGCAACGTTGACGATCTGCACCGATAAAACGATTTATTATGTTTAATAACAGCTAACATGCCAATCTAATTACATTAATAGCCAAGAAGGTTATGTGGTGCCGTTCTGCACCATCGATGTGATCCAACATATCTAATAATAGCTTACATGCCAATTTAATTGTTCTTGTCATCATTCGAACCATGCGGTGCTGATATGCACCACATGGCCATATCACCCATTCCAACGACAGGGCAGACTAACGCAACCAATTGAAATAATAACATATTGCTTATATCCCGGCTGAATAGATGTGTTGCATAAGAGGCTTACATCAACAAAAAGGTCCAGGATAAATAAAAATATATTTTTACAGGGGATGACGAACTCTTGGTTCATATGCATCGGGAAAAAGCGATCTGGGTGATTTTTTAAGTTTTTAGTGTTTTAAAACCCCGTTTGGCATTGTCAGCAACAAAACGCGGCCCCGATCTCCTGCCAAATACCCCAAGCCTCCCCCCCCACACACAGACAGCAAATATCGGCTAAGGCAAAAAAGGCCGATTCAACTTCAGATTTTGGCAGATGTGTGATATGTCCTCAATAATCCTATGGAAATAACATGGTTATTGATAAGAAACATTGTA
>JAFGIF010000187.1 GCA_016929755.1 Deltaproteobacteria bacterium
CACTATTTTTGCGGCGGAGTGCATGTAAATACCCAGGGCAGGACGACTTTGACCGGGCTGTATGCTGTTGGAGAGGTTTCCTGTACGGGACTGCATGGAGCCAACAGGCTTGCATCCACATCTCTGCTGGAAGGTCTTGTCTGGGGCTATTTTGCGGCAAAGGACATTGCAGGAAGGATTTACCTGGGTGAAACCGTTAAAACCAAAATGCTTCATTCAGCTCGAGACTGGATCTCGACCGGTAATGTCGAGAATGAAGACCCGGCCTTGATAGCACAGGACTGGATCACGCTCAAGAGTACCATGTGGAACTATGTGGGAATTGTGCGGACTCAGCCAAGGTTGAAGAGGGCTATTGAGGATCTGCGGCATATGTACCTTCGGCTCGATGATTTTTACAAGGAAACTCCACTTTCAAAAGATATTATCAGCCTGTTTCTCGGGCTCCAGTCAGCAATCATGGTAGCAGAAGCTGCATTGAGAAACAATAGATCCATCGGATGCCATCTCATCAGGACTTCCCAGGGTTCGGATAAAGATTTCCCAGCCCTGAGTTCTAATTACAGCCACTAGCGTATGTTATAAAAGTGTTTTTTTACAGCTGAAAGGAAGCCGGCACAACGTCCGATTTCATCAAAAATTGGAATGCCCATGTCCTCGACTTCATTTCTAAAAGTATGAAACGCACTGCCCATACCGACCAGCCAGGCAATTACCGGTTTTTTCTGCTGATCTTTTAATGCGCACGCAGTTTTCAAGGAACTGCTCGGAATCCAGTTTGCGAATAGATGGAGAATGATGGAGTCTACGTTATCATCCTTTGCCAGCGCATCAATAGCGGTTTCATATACCTTTTCAACACCATTGAGTTCTATGGCAGGCCATAGATCCAGCGGGTTTGTGGGATCCATCCATTGGGGAAATATCGACTTGATGGATTTAAGGGTTTCGTCTGAAAAGTGTGCCAGCGGCAAGCCGTAATCATTAAGGAAGTCCGCAGTAACGATTCCGCCTCCGCCGGAGAAAGTAATGATAGCCGTACCGCCATCATTCCTGCTGTCTTTGATTTTGGAAAAGCCACGCAAGAAATCCATGAGTTCGTTAATGTCAAAGACCTGAATAATGCCAGCCTGTTTGAAGGCGCTATTTATGATAGCATGGTTGCCGGCTATGCTGGCGGTGTGACTGATTGCAGCCTGGGCACCCTCCGGACTTCTGCCGCCTTTGAGCACCACAATAGGCTTGTGGGTGGATCTTGCCAGTTGCATGAAACGCCTGGCATCAGCAAAGGATTCCACATACAATCCGATTACATCGGTCAGGTCATCATTAATAAGGTATTCCAGAAGATCTGTCTCGTGGACATCGCACTTGTTTCCGATTGAACATATCTTGTTGATGCCTATTCCACCTCTTTCGAGCACCATCATCAATAAGCCGGATGAGAGCATGCCGCTCTGGACAATCATGGAAACATTGCCTGGCACCATCAATGATTTCCAGGCAGTAGAGCGTATGAAAGAAAATACATGTCTCCTATAACCATCCAGAAGACCCATGCAATTCGGTCCCCAGAGCCTGATATTATACTCTCTGGCAAGTTTCAGACATTCATTCTGCAGTCGCCTGCCATCCTCGCCGACTTCAGCAAAGCCGGCCGATTCAATAATAATCCCCTTGACGTTCTTACGGGAGCATTCCCGGATGGTATCCGGAAGAAATCGAGCAGAAATAAAGTAGATTGCAAGTTCGAAATCATCGGGGATGGAGTCAATATCCGGATAGCAGGGTAGACCAAGCATGGAATCGTATTTTGGATTGATCGGGTAGATTTTTCCGGTCTTATATCCATTGATGGTATTATTCAGAATGTGGTAGCCTCCCTTGCGTGGATTTGGTGTGGCTCCAACAATGGCTACTCCGTCGGGATTGAAAAAGGAATCCATGTGTCTGTCCCACCTCCTTTAATTAAAATATAACTGGTTGAATATCCTAAAGAGTATGCCGATGATTGTCAAATAATTCCACTTTATGGGTTTATTGCCATATTATGGCAGCCAGACCAGTAAAAATATGGCACTAGTCCCAAATTAAATTAAACATTAATTATAATATCACAAGAATATAGCCAGTTAGGTCGATTGATAGTCTTTTATCATCTTGGCATGGGATTAGCATAATCTATACACAGAACCGGAAAGGAGGAACCAACGGTGTCAGTCAAGCATCTTTGTGAAATATGCGCACAGCGGGTTGGCGTAGCTAAATGTGACGGATGTGGGAAAATATTATGTAAACAATGCCGTCAGATCGAGATCTGGGGATCAGGGGCCGAAGATCTGACGGTAAAGTATTTCTGTAATAAGTGCAAAGAAGATTCAGAGATCAATCCATGGGGCGCCTGCAACATGGTTTTCGGATTGGAGGAAGTAACAGACCTTGTAAATAAGGATATAAAAGTCGAACCGGAGAGCGGTTTCAAGATAAAGGTGCATGTGTCATATAATAAATAGTCCATGCAGGCCAGAAAGGATAAATTTATGGCAACAAATAAAAATATGCTGAACAGGATCTTCGACACACACAACATTGTTGAAAAAATTGGATCTGTCTTGATTTTTCACCTGGATAGATTTCTTGAAATACTAAACGTTCCAATTGATACACTGTCCAACGGGCAGTGGGTGAAGAAAGCGGTTCTGCAGGGACTAAACGAATCCATGAACGATATAAAAGAGTTTCTTTAAGACCTCCTTTTTATGCCAGAAGAGGGGACATTCCTACTAATCATGTCCTTTATCCTAAAATCTTCTGGCATTTTTTTGTCTATGCTTCGGCAAAACAAGAAAGTGTTGCTAAAATCCTTGACAATCAGGGAGAGTTTCATTAATAGCACTTCAACATTTCACGATAATAATCTCTTTGAGGTGAATTATGTATGCGGTGATAAAGACTGGCGGAAAGCAATATAAGGTTCAAGAGGGTGACACGATCCGAATCGAGAAACTCGATGCTCAAAAAGGTGAACAGATCACTTTTGATGATATTTTGTTTGTGGGTGGTGACGAAGAATACCAGCTTGGCAAACCTATTGTAGACGGTGCCTCTGTCAAAGCTCGCGTTGTAAGGCAGATGCGAGATAAAAAGATCATAGTTTTCAAGATGAAACGTCGCAAACGCTACAGGAAAACGCAAGGGCATAGGCAGAATCTCACGGAAATCTTTATAACAAAGGTCGAACCGGGGAAGGAGGCATAACTGCCATGGCTCATAAAAAATCTGGTGGAACTTCAAGGAATGGTAGAGACACCGCAGGCAAGCGACTTGGTGTCAAACGATTTGATGGACAGAGTGTCAGTGCCGGTACCATAATTGTGCGTCAGAGAGGAACCAAAATCCATCCCGGTGAAAATGTAGGTTGCGGCAGGGATTATACCCTGTTTGCTCTGAAAGACGGTGTCGTCAAATTTGAAACCCTCTACAACGACAAGAAGAGGGTAAAGGTTATCTCCGAAGCAGCCTGATACATGGACTTCATTGACGAGTCCAAGATATTCATAAAGTCAGGCGACGGTGGCAACGGCTGTTGTTCGTTCAGAAGGGAAAAATATGTCCCAAAGGGAGGACCCGACGGCGGAGACGGCGGCAACGGCGGCAATGTAATTATCAAAGCCAGCAAGCATTTTCATACCCTCCTTGACCAGCGATATCATCCTCATTATAAAGCCCCCAGAGGGCAGCACGGCAAAGGCAAGAACCTGACCGGGAAATCCGGGCAGGATCTCATTATTCATGTCCCTATTGGAACAGTCGTTAAAGATCAGGAAACCAATACCGTTCTCGCTGACCTTACCAGGCATGATCAGTTTTGTATCATTGCCAATGGAGGATCCGGGGGACGAGGCAATGCTCGTTTTGCCACATCTACCATGCAGGCACCTCGCTACTGCGAGCCTGGAAAACCCGGGCAAGAAAAAACACTGCTGCTGGAACTGAAACTGCTGGCTGATGTGGCCCTGGTAGGATATCCCAATGCAGGTAAATCGACTTTCATTTCAAGAGTCTCCAAGGCAAAGCCAAAGATAGCGGATTATCCCTTCACCACATTAACACCCAATCTCGGGGTTGTAAGATGGAGAGAAACCGATTTTGTTATAGCCGATATCCCAGGGATTATAGATGGAGCCCATAGCGGCATGGGCTTAGGTCTGCGATTTCTACGACACATCGAACGGACCAGGATCATTGTATATATACTCGATCTTTCTCCTGATGTGCTCAAAGGACCTCTGGAACAGTTTGAAGCACTCAAACAGGAGCTCGGTCTTTATGCCGAGAGCATTTTAGAAAGAAAACAACTGGTTGTTTTCAATAAAATCGATATTTCCGACGACATTGACGGAACTCAAGAAGCTGTTGCCAATCTGCAAAACAAGGGGTATGCTTGTTTTATGGCATCGGCCCTGACCGGTAAAGGCCTGCAGAATATTTTAGATGCACTGGCAAGGGAGTTGAATGGCGAATAAGGCACGAACAAGCCTGAAGGCATATACTCGGATACTTATCAAGATCGGATCACGTGTACTCAGCACCAAAAACGGTCTCAATTACCGGGTCATTGAACGCCTCTGTGATGATCTTTCCCTGCTTAAGGACAGCGGTAAGGAATTCGCTATAGTATCATCCGGGGCAATCGCTGCCGGCAGCGCAATTATGCCGGTTTCGAAAAAATTCAATGCGCTCTCGAAAACACAGGCTCTTGCAGCTATTGGTCAGGGCAGTCTCATCCGGGCTTATAATGATGCATTCAGACGCTATGGGCATGTTGCCGCACAGGTGTTGATGACCAGGGAGGATATTGATAACCGCCGAAGATATTTAAATATCAGGAATACCTTCACCGCTCTTTTCGAATTCGGAGCAGTGCCTATTGTGAATGAAAACGATACCGTGTCTGTTGATGAAATCCAGTTTACCGACAACGACCTCCTTTCAGCAATGATCATTCCCGCGGTTGAAGCCCAGGTTTTGATCGTTCTGACAGATATCGACGGGGTGTATCCTCTCGACCCGCGCATCAAGGATCACGGCCAGAGAATTACGGAAATTATCGACATCAAACCAAAGGATATCAATGCTTCCAGCAGTGAAGCAGGTGAAGTCGGCAGGGGCGGCATAAAATCAAAACTGCAGGCTGCCTATCGGGCATCTCTACTGGGGGTGCCCACGGTCATAGCTTCGGCATACCAACCCCAGGTTGTTTCTTCCATACTGGCTGGAGACGACGTTGGGACTATTATTCTCCCCGGTAAATCTAGGAAGTTAACCCAGAAAGATCACTGGATAAGTTTTGTCTCCAGGCCAAAAGGCAAACTTGTAGTTGATAACGGGGCAATGAAAATGATCATGCACAAAGGCAAGAGCCTTCTCCCCTGTGGTGTTGTAGATGTGGAGGGGAATTTCAAAGCCGGTGATCCGATTACGATTGGTGACAGCCAAGGTAGAGATATCGCCGTTGGACTGAGCAACTACAGCTCGGACGAGGTTTATCAAATCAAGGGTGCCAACACCAAGGATCTGTGTGCGATCTTGTCCAAGGAATGTGACGAGGAGGTCGTGCACAGGAATAACATGATTGTGAAGAAGGAGACGCCTTAATGAGTGCTGCTGATATCAAGACAATAGCCATGCGGACAAAAAGAGCTTCAAGAGCCCTGGTTAACCTGTCAAGCGTAGCTAAGGCCAATGCCCTAAATGCAATGGCTGAAGCCATCAGGAACAGCGCTGCCTTTTTACAGGAACACAATCGGAAAGATATAAATAAAGCCAGGGAAAATGGCTTAAGCAACGCCATGATCGACAGGCTTACCCTGAGTGATACGGTTATTGAAGGCATGGCAACGGCCCTGGAAGAAATAGCCGAACTGCCTGATCCTGTTGGTAAAATTACCGGAATGAACAGAAGACCCAATGGGCTTGATGTTGGCAAAATGCGCATACCGCTTGGTGTTGTGGGTATGATTTACGAATCAAGACCGAATGTAACTGCCGATGCCGTCGGTCTCTGTCTGAAGTCAGGCAATGCCGTGATGCTGCGCGGTGGATCTGAAGCCTTCAATTCAAACAGTGCCGTGGTTGAAATCCTCAAGAAAACGTTAATCGATACAGACATTAACCCCGACATCATCGGGTTTGTCCCGGTAACCGACAGGCAGGCCGTGATGGACATGCTGAAGCTGGAAGAGTATATCGATCTGATCATTCCGCGAGGAGGAGAAGGGTTGATCAGAACCGTTGTTGAAAATTCACGCATTCCTGTTTTGAAACACTACAAGGGTGTCTGTCATATTTTTGTGGATAGCGATGCGGATTTTGATAAGGCCTATAAGATCTGTCTCAATGCAAAGGTACAGCGTCCCGGCGTCTGCAATGCAATGGAGACATTGCTGGTTGACGAAAAAATTGCCGAGGCTTTTCTGCCTAAAATGGTACAGCTTTTTCACGACAGCGGGGTTGAAATCAGGGGCTGTGATAAATCCATGGCAATCGTGACCGGAATCTCCAGTGCAACAGAACAAGACTGGTATGAAGAATTTCTGGATCTTGTTCTGGCGATAAAAGTCGTTGGCGGAATTAACGAGGCAATCGACCACATTGAAACCTATGGTTCAGACCACACTGAGGCAATAATTACCGAAAATTATACCAAGGCTTTGAAATTTATAAAGGAAGTGGATTCATCAACCGTACTGGTAAATGCCAGCACACGCTTTTCAGACGGAGGAGAGTTCGGCCTCGGAGCCGAAGTAGGGATATGTACTTCAAGAATTCATGCCTATGGTCCCATGGGGGTTGAAGACCTGACCATCGAGAAATTTATCTGCTTTGGTAACGGCCAGATCAGACAATGAGACTGGGTGTATTCGGCGGTACATTTAATCCTATCCATCTTGGGCACCTGCGGGCGGCGGAAGAGGTGAGGGAGAATCTGGCGTTCGACAAAATTATATTTGTCCCATCATTCATTCCACCGCACAAAGATCTCTATGATGTCGTTGAAGGCCATAAACGGCTCGAGATAGTCCGCAGGGCAATAAGTGAATATCCTTATTTTGATGTTTCCTCGTTCGAGATTGATCAGGGCGGGAAGTCTTATTCGATCCGTACACTTGAACATTTACGTGATACCTACAACGCAACACCATATTTTATTCTCGGGCAGGATGCCTTTGACGAGATATCTACCTGGTTTGATACGAAAAGATTATTTAGTGTGGCCCACTTTGTCGTGATGTCGAGACCAGGGACTGAACGTAAACCCCTCAGTAAAATTATGGGTGGTATAGCCGATACATTTCAGACGGATGAAAACGGGTTTGTCAATAAGCTCAACAAAAAGATCGTTTATATTGATATAACACCTCTGGATATATCTTCATCAGCAATACGCAGGATGAGCAAACAGGGCAGATCGATTACGTTCTTGGTTCCCCCTGAAGTAGAGGCCTATATCAAACAGGAAAGGATTTATACATGAAAGAGCTGTGGCATCAAATAGTCGATGCACTTGAAGAAAAAAAAGCTCGGAATCTGGTAGTATTGGATGTACGAGGGATATGCTCGTTTGCGGAGTATATCATCATAGCAAACGGAATGTCAGACAGGCAGATCAAGGCAATGGCTGAGCATGTAATAGATACCCAGGGCAAACCAAGCGGGGCTGAGGGGCTGGATCTCGGAAGATGGGTGCTGCTGGATTATATTGAGGTTATTGTACATATTTTTCAGGACGATCTCAGGCAATACTATGATCTTGACGGCATGTGGATGGAGGCCAAAAGGCTTGTAGGATGAAGCTTGTCTTCTGCTTTAGCGGCAAAACCTTTAAAGGTCCCACACTGGACGCTGTTCAGGACTATTCGAAGCGAATAGCTAAATATGTTCCGGTCGAGATAATCGAATCAAAAAAATTACGACCCCAGGGCAGAACCGGAATACATATTGTTCTTTCCCCGGACGGTCGGAGTATGGACACCCATGCATTTGCCGACTTTATGGAAGATCAGCTCCTTAGCGGGACAAAGTATCTGTTTTTTTATGTTGGCGGGCCTCAAGGCCTTGATGAGGAGATTCTGGAGAGTGCGTCTAAGAGCCTTTCCCTTTCGCGCATGACATTCAACCATCAACTGATTCGGGTAATGCTTCTGGAACAGGTCTATAGAGTTTTTACGATTATTAACAATGAACCTTACCATAAATAATGCCCAAGATCATGAATTGTTGAAGAGTATAAAAAATGGAGAAAGCACTACAATAGAGTTCAAGCTCAGGCTTTCTTCAGTGGAAAAGATGGCCAAAGAAATCTGCGCTTTTGCAAATACGAAAGGCGGCAAGATCATAACCGGCGTTGATGATACTGGTAATGTGATCGGAGTGGATTCTTACGAAGAAACCGAGACTGTTTTTATCGAGGCGATCAATCTGCTGGAACCGCGGCCTGAAATCCGTATTTCAAGGCATAGACTCGATGGCAGACTTATCGTGGTAGGTCTTGTATCCAGGGGGGAGAAGAAACCATATCGAGTTTTTTTGAATTCGGGTGATAGCTCCGTCTATATACGATTGGGTTCAACCATTCATCCACTTACACGAAAGCAAATAAAACAACTGGGCCGTGAAGATCAGGTACGTAAAAAGATCCGGATAACCCAGTTGCAGCAGGTTATGCTGGATGACATATCAAAAAATAAATCTATAACTATCAGTGAGTTGGCCCACCGGCATAATCTTTCAGTTGCACGGACATCATGCCTGCTTGTACCAATGTTACGATCCGGCATGATAGTGAAACAAGGCCATGGCAAACAGAGTCGCTATCAGGTTCGTTAACAAACCCGTTAAATCTACAGAGCTGAATCAGCCCAGGGCATGCAGACCGAGTCGATGCGCGGCGCTATCCCCTAAATCGTCCAGCCAGCCGGCCTGGGGATTAAATTTTCTGCTGAAGAATTTGCCGGTATCCCTTGGGTTGCGTGCTTGATGATACTTCAAAAAGATCTGGTTGTCTTTGATGCCCACAATTTCGATTTTGCCTGTTTTGTGGGACATGATGTATTTAAAACGCTTGCTGTGACCGTTGAGGAGTCTTTTAGACTCTTCCACAATTTGATACCCTTGACTCAAGGGCACCTGAAAATGATGCATCACCCGCTTGACCGGTCGGCATTGGAATACATAGTAGGGGTTGATACCAACACGGACCAGATTATTCTGAAGGTCTGCCAACACCTTTGGATCATCGTTGACTCCTTTGAGCAGAACGGTTTGATTATTAACAGGAACCCCGTTGCAGATCAACAGGTTTGAGGCCTCGATTGACTCCGGAGTGATTTCCTTGGGGTGATTGAACTGAGTTACAATATAGATGCGTCTGGTTTTAAGCGAATTTTTCCTCAATAAATCAAGGAGGACATTATCTTCGATGATTCTTTGCGGAAGGGTGACCGGTGTGCGGGTCCCGAATCTGATAAAGGCAAGGTGTTCAATGGGGGCAAGCATCTCGAGAAATTTGGCTATGATAGAGGTCGGCAGAACAAATGGATCACCTCCGGTGATCAGGACGTTATTGATTTCTTCATGCAGACTGATGTAATTGGCGGCATCTTCGAATCGTTGCAGGAGTTCGCTGTTAGGGAGCCCCACCAGTCGTTTTCGAAAACAATGCCGGCAGTACATGGCACAGCGATTGGTCGAAAGTATCAGGGCGGTTTGTAAATACTTGTGCTGCAGGCCCGGCATTTTGGTGTTCTCTCTCTCGCCGCTCGTATCATAAGAGCCCATAAGATTTAATTCCTCAACATCCGGCACTGCCATCTGTCGGATCGGATCATTCGGATCTGATTTATCGATCAGCGAAAGATAATAGGGCGGGATGCACATAGGATGACGTTCAATAATATGCTTAAATTTTTTCTCTTCGGTTCTTGACAAGGCTAAATGATTTTTTAATTGATATATGGTCCTGATGCTACCATCTAATTCATTTTCCCAATTCATTAAACACCTCTTGATAATTATTTGGCATTATTTAAAACTACTATAACCAATCGATAATAAACGCTATTTATAATACCAGTTTCAACAGCGAAAAATCCTCTTTTTATCAGATTCCTTTATTGTTAACATGATAATTTCGCTTGATTATTTTGTGCGAAAAAAACTTATACCATGCAGTAGTTTTAAGAGCAAGCAAAAACAGGATGATATTGTACAAGATGTATATTAATAAAATATTAGAGCTAATTAATCAGTAAGTTAAATATAATATTGCAGGTATGATTTATAAAATCTTGATAGTAGAATACCTTAATAGTTAAAACATTTAACGCGTTGTCATGAACATTAAATTAATTCATAAAATAATTTATTAGAATTACGCTATGTATATGTAACATTAAATTTATATATAATTATCGATACGAACATGATATGTTGATTAAATTGTCAATTTAATTGGACAATGGTATGTGTAGATAACAGGAGGTTAATATGGCAGCTAATCCATTGCACGTAATCATGAATCCATCATCCATTGCTGTTGTCGGTGCGAGTAATAATTTCAGCAAAATGGGAACACTCCAGTTGTTAAATATTATTTACAGCGGATTTCCCGGAGAAATTTTTCCTGTTCATCCGACAGAGAAAGAGATCTTCGGACTCAAGTCATATGCCTGTGTGGCTGATCTTCCATATCCCCCGGCTCTGGCACTTCTGGTTGTACCTACCAGGCTGGTCCCCGAACTGCTCGAGGATTTCGGCAAACTGGAAACCCGATATGCCATTATTGTATCCGCCGGATTCAAGGAGACAGGCTCGGCGGGTATTGATCTCGAACAGGAGATCGTATCTATAGCAAAATCTTATGGAATTCGTTTTGTCGGACCAAACTGTATGGGTATTGTAAATACGCAACACCCCCTGAATATTTCCGTTCTTCCGGTAAAGATGCCCGAAGGTGTGCTTAGTATCGCATCCCAGAGTGGAACCTATATAACCCAGACAATGCCTTATCTGCACCGTCAAGGTATAGCTGTCAGCAAGGCGATCAGTGTGGGGAATGAGGCCAATATCGATATTGTCGATTGTCTTGAATATCTGGGAGAAGACGATGAAACCAATGCAATATGCCTCTACATCGAGGGCATTCGCAGGGCGGATCGATTTCTCGAGGTTGCGAGACGGATCAGCAAGACCAAACCGATTGTAGCCCAGTATGTCGGCGGCACCAAGTCCGGCGCAAGATCCGGTGCCAGTCATACAGGATCGCTTTCCGGTCCGGATTATGTATACGACGGCTTGTTCGCCCAGGCCGGAGTTATCCGGGTGAACACAATTGAAGAGGTCTATAAAATCGGCTGGACCCTTGCAACCCAGCCGCATCTTAATGGATCCAGAATTGGAGTAATAACACATTCAGGAGGACCAGGTACCGCGATTGTTGATATCTGCGACCGTTTCGGAATGGATATTCCCGAATTATCGGGGAGGATTCAGGAAACCATCCGGGACATGGTTCCCGGACATGCGGCAGTTAAAAATCCGGTTGATCTGACATTCATGGTGGATTTGAAACCCCTTGTAGACGATATTCCCCGGATTATTTTTGCGTCCGATGAGATCGACGGCGTTATTATCCATGGCATAATGGATACTGAATTCATGGGCTTCATGCATCCCGTCATCAGTCAGATTTCCGAATTGGAAAAGGAAGCTTTTGCAAAGGGATTTGAAGTAGATCTAAATGTTTTGACTCAATTGCCATCAAAGTACAACAAACCGATTGTCGTTTCTTCATTCGTAACCCATCAGGATCACTCGACACAGGTTCTCCAACAGCACCGTATACCTCAGTTCGATATGCCTGAGAAAGCCGCCAGGGCCATGGCGGCACTTTACCAGCACCACCTCATCCGGAAACGGAAAGAGCCCCAGGCAGTGGAATTGATGGAGATTCCTGAACAAGCTGAAAAAATTATGGAGAATCTAACAAACATTTCGGTTGATGAATTCACAGCCAAAGCGATATTGAAGACATACTCTATCCCTGTTACCAACGAAGATATCGTACAAACTTTGGAGCAGGCAATGGCTGTTGCAGATAAGATCGGATATCCCGTAGCTCTCAAGGGGTGTTCTCCTGTTATTCAGCACAAGACAGAACAGGGGATGGTTTTTCTTGATATTAATGATTCAGACGATTTATCACAAGCGTTTGAAAAAATCCGCTCCAAAGATTCAGGAATTCCGCTTCTTGTCTCACAGATGCTCAAAGGTGAGCGCGAGTTTATGACCGGCATAAGTTCATTTCCCGGATTCCCGCCCTGTGTCCTGTTTGGTCTCGGGGGAATTTACACCGAAGCCCTGCATGATATTGCCATACGCCTTGCTCCGTTGGGAAGAGATGATGCCGAAGAAATGATACTCTCGCTTTCTTCAAGCAAGCTGATCGGGCCCTACCGAGGAATGCCTCCGGTTGACATGGAGGCCCTCTCAAGCATTCTCATGAACTTAAGTCAACTCGCAATCCACTTTCCCCGGATTAAAGAAATTGACCTCAATCCGATCATAGTGGTAAATGGTAAACCGAAAGTGGCTGATGCGTTATTTATTATGAGCTAAGGAGGAGTTATGAGTATCGAAAAAATCAGAGAAATGATTGACATATACAAGGAAGAAAAGAAGCTTCCATGTCCGGTTGCCCATTATATTGCAGCATATCTTAAGATTGATCCGCTAGAAGTCGGCAAGGCGGCCACGGAGCTTGGGGTCATGCTCTACCAGTGTCAGATCGGCCTGTTCGGCTACGGCAGGAAAGGCAAGTCCGGCTACAAGATTATCGGAAGGAAAGTCGAGGTTCCCGAGGAAATAAACCAGCAGATACTGGCCATCACAGAAGAAAAAGGATCGATTTCCTGCAAAGAACTCTGGCAGATAGCAGAGAAGAACGGCATTAACCGTGCCGAGGCCGGTAATGCGGCGGATGCATTGAACATCAAGATTACTCCATGTCAACTGGGTGCGTTCTGAACCTTGTCAAAAAACAGGCTTAAATCTGCTCGGGAGTAGGTTGTTTTGAATCCGGCCGATAGACCTTGGGTATAAGAAAAGCCATAAGTATGCATTTTAGAAAGTCTCCCGGCAGAAATACGAGCAGCCCGGCTTTAAGTGCAATTCCGATGGCATTTGGCTGTTGCAGCATATATATCATGTTGAATATGAGATAAGTCATCCCGATCAGGTAGATTGTGGCAGAGCCGACCAAGGCTGCCAGGAAAACCGAAACAGGGCTGATCCCCATTTTATTAACCACGTAACCGGCAGGAATCGGGGCCAGCATGAATCCAATCAGGTATCCAAAAGAGGGTTTGAATATATAGGATAATCCTCCACCTCCGGCAAAGACCGGAAGTCCCATAAGGCCAATCAGCAGATAAATTACTTGACTGTAAAAACCGGCTTTAGGCCCCAGAACAATTCCGGACATGAGAACAAAGAATGTTTGTAGAGTAATAGGAACAGGTATGAATGGAATTCTGATAAGAGCCCCGAGTGCCGTCAGAGCAGCAAAGAGGGGAATGATGGATATTTGACGCATAGTCATATGTATAAGCTTGATATTATAAAGAATTCTTTTAGTAAAGGCGAAATTGTGATTGAACTGGATTCCTGGTTGATGTATGTTACATTTTCCTTGCTGTTATTTACGATCTATTGAAGAAAACCGACGGAGGTGTTGTTATGGCCATCGAAATAACATGGTTAGGCCATGCAAGTGTTTTGATTCGGGCTGATTCCACTGTTATATACATAGATCCCTGGAAGGTTACGGGGGCATTTCCCAAAGCTGACCTTATCCTGCTCACTCACGATCATTACGATCATTATTCCGAAGATGATATTGTAATGCTTTCATCGCAATCAACAAGGGTGGTGGCTCCCATGAAAACCCCTCTGGTGTCTGATACAATAGCGGTTGGTGACAACCTAAGTATGAGCACATGTTCTGTTCAGGCGGTGGCATCATATAATATCGAAAAGGAGTTCCATCCCAAGGAAAAGGGGTGGGTGGGATATGTGGTAGCAATTGGCACAAAGAAGATTTATCATGCCGGTGATACAGACAGAATCCCGGAGATGAAAGACATCCGCGTAGACCTTGTACTGCTGCCTGTTGGTGGGACCTATACCATGGATGCTGATGCTGCCAGAGAAGCCATTAAAGATATTGAGCCTCTCCACGTGATCCCGATTCACTTCGGCGATATAGTTGGTTCGCGCCATGATGCTGAAGCGCTTTTGGATGTCGAAAACAGCAAGATACATATTCTAAATCCCGGAGAAATATTTATGCTGGAGTGATTATGCATAAGCTCATCGGACAGTTACAGCATGTATTTGAGAATGCACCATTTGGTGCCTGTGTGCTGGATATTGATGGGGCCATCGTATATGTTAATCGCAGTTTTGCCTCAACGATCGCAACGGGTGATATTCCGATTACCGGCAAATCCGCCTACGATTTGATTCATGAGTTTCTGCAGGATGAAGGCTTAGCTCTCAGCATCAGAAGGCTTCTCAAAACAAATGAGCCGTTTTCCCTGATGATTGAGACGTTGAGTTCACCCAAGATTAAGACACCGGAGTTCATGAATTTTTTTGGATACCGTTTGGACACGGTTTACATTCTGATCGCAGATTTTGTCAGTGGCAGTTTCGTCCATCAGAGCAGGTATAAAAAGCTAATCCAAGATGCGCCTGATGCTATTCTGATAATGAAAAAAGGCGTGATAATTTTTTGCAATCCCGCTTTTTCAGAAATTGTGCAGAAACCACCGGAAAAAATATTAGGAAAAGAAATTTATGAATTTATTGATGAGAAGGGTATGGGACCTCTCCTGACTCTCAAACAGGGTCGGATTAAAGGGTTTTCTTCCCGTATCTCTATTCGCACAGAGACTGATGAGGTGGTGCTGGAAGGCAAGTTCCATTCAATTGAAGATCGGCCCGGAACATCTATTGCAATGTTGCGCGATGTAACCGAAAAAGTAGCTCTTGAGAAAAGGCTTATTCGTCAGAACCAGGATCTGTCTGTGATTAATTTGATATCGGAAACCTTGAGTTCGTCCATTCATCTTGAAGAGATTTTACAGAACACCCTGGTAAAAGTTCTGCAGATCATGAATGTTGAAGCGGGTTGGATATATCTGCTTGATGAAACAACCCAAACACTTAAGTGTGCTTACTCTTACGGACTGCCGGACTATGTTGTGCAATCGATTAAACGACTTGCTCTGGGTGAGGGAATCGCAGGCAGGGTTGCGGTAAACGGCGAACCTATTATCCTGGAAAATGCCTCTGAAGATCCGCGGGTAAAATCCCTGGCTATCAAACAGCAGGGCATTCAGTCCTTTGCCTCGATTCCTTTAAAATCCAGAACTAGAATGATCGGCGCCATGAATATCGGATCATTCGGACAGCGGATCATTTCGCCTGATGATAAACGCCTGCTTATGAACATCGGACTGCATATGGGCGCTGTAATAGAGAACGTTTTGCTTTTCAAGGAGATAACAAATACTTCTGAAGAACTAATGAAAGCGCTGAATATTATCGAACAGCGCAATGATGAATTGAGGAATCTGGTTTATACAGTCTCACACGATTTGAAAAATCCCATCATTGCGATCAACGGCTTTGCCAGGCGACTTATTAAAGATGTCGGATCCAAGTTAAGCAGTAAGGAAATGGATTATATAAATGCCATAACAGAAAGCGGCATTCACATGGAAAAATTTGTTACTAATTTATTGACTCTATCCACTGTGGAGCAACTCAAAATCGAAAAAGAACAATTTGCCGCTCGGGAAGTTGTCGATGATGTGCTTCGAGAACTGGTTCAACAGCTGGAAGAAAAAAATGGCAAAATCAAGATAGATGATAACTTGCCGGTTATTTTTGCAGACCGGATACGCATTACCCAGGTCTTTTCCAATTTCATCTCGAATGCTATAAAATACGCGCACCCCGATAGAGACCTTGAGCTATATATCGGTTACGAGCGCGAAAACAAAGTCCATGTGTTTTTTGTTAAGGACAATGGTATCGGCATCCCTGCAGAACACGTGCGATCTGTTTTTGATATGTTCTACCGGGCATACGAAGACGTTGCCGACGGAACCGGCATAGGCCTTTCAATCGCCAAGAAGGCCGTGAACATGATGGGAGGGGATGTATGGCTTGAATCCCAAAAGGGTATTGGATCAGTATTTTACTTTTCAATTCCCATAATATAATGATTGGAATCTTCACAAAACGCGCTTTTCATAAATAACATTCCTGTTTGTCGCATGCAAAGATATTTCGGAAGGCGCTATCATAAATGACATAAATCAAAAATAAAACAAATGGTTATAAATTAAATCATCACTAAAAAGATAATTTAAAGCACACTTGTTGACTTTTAAAAGACTGACCCTATTATATTGTGAAAAAGTTTACACGTGAGGAAATAATATCGTCAAAAGTCACCTGAAGTTGGTGAGATTAAATGCAAATGAAAATTTATTATATTTCAAAGGCTTTATCAAGATACATAAAAAGGAGGAAAAAATGAGAAAAAGTATTCTGCTGGCGGTGTTTTTTGTCGCGTTGTTCACAGCAGCAAATCTGTATGCTCAACAGACAGAGGGGGCTGTTCAGACAGCCCAACAGGCAGAGGTCCATGGCCAGGGAGACTGGTGTTGTCCATGGTGCGGTCGTAGTTGTGAAGTTGAAACTAAAAGGGATGCTGGGATGAAGCATCGCTACGGAAGTACAGACTGGGGTAATGTCGCACCTTTTTCCGGTCGTAGCAGTGCCAGGAGCAGGACCCAGGCACCTTTAAATGAACAACAGGCCAGAGTGTCTGTTCAACATTATCTGGACATGATGGGTAATCCGAATCTCGCAATTGGTGAGATAGCTGAAAAAGGTGATTATTTTGAGATCGGAGTGGTTACCAAGGAAGGATCTCAGGTAAATACTATTTTCGTTGATAGAAGTACGGGCTGGATAAAATCCAAATACTGATTTATCAAGCCTGAAGATTAACAAAAGAAATCTGGTCAGGTTTGCAATGCTGATGCAGCCTGATCAGATTTTTTATGAAATGGATAGTGACCGCTAATTAATTTTTCCAATAACACAGTTTTGTGAGGGTACTGATTGAAAGTGTTTAAAGACATTTCAGGTTTTTTCAGTACATATTAAGATGAGGGATCGATATGAAGAAATTGGTGGAAGGTTTTTCAATTTTGATCATACTTACTCTCTACAGTCCTTTCGCGCAGGCAAACGATGGAGAAATTTTCACATTTGGCGATGACATTGTTGTTCATGAATCTGAATCAGTGCGCAGCGCAGTTTCTCTGGGTGGAAACGTCTCTGTTCTGGGTTCGGTTGAAAAGGATGTGATCTCTGTCGGGGGGTCAGTTTTTCTGGGAGAGCACTCAACAGTGGGCGGAAACGTTGTCTCGGTCGGGGGTTCAATAACGAGGCAGGATGGGGCACAGATAAATGGGAATGTGAAAGTTATTGATATGACTAGCCTTCCTTCGATTGCTTCACTCGTACCAGGTTGTTTCTGGCCGAAGTTGCCTCGGCACTTCGGGGTCTATTCTTTTCTGGCATTTTTAGCCCTTGCACTGGTTATCGTGGCAATAATGCCCACAACAATCGGCACAGTATCTTCTACTGCAGAGCATAAACTCGTAGGATCTATTCTGTGGGGATGTCTCGGACTGATCCTCATTGTTCCACTGGCTATTGGGCTTCTGATATCTATCCTCGGGATCGTGTTGATTCCTGTCGAAATTGTCCTGGTTGGCTGTGCATTCCTCCTGGGCTACATTGCCGTGATACAACTCGTCGGAAAGAAAATTACCATTGTTCTTAAGCACAAAAATCAGCCGATCCTTATTGAAACCATTATCGGTCTGGTTGTATTCTGGATTCTGGGGCTGATACCGCTTCTTGGGTGGCTGATAAAAAGTATAGCAGCTTTCATCGGGTTCGGGGCAATCATTAACACTATTATCATGCGCCAACGGCGAGTTTACAGATAGACAACAGTATTGGAAGATGTAATTTTTAAAACTCAAGAGCATTTCAGCTGCTAATTATTTAAATATATCGTAATTACGCGCCAGAACCGACCAGCGGCAGTACTTTCTCAATTTTGAAATATACAAGGTACTTGGACTTTGTATTGTTTTCATGTTTTGGCACATAGTGATGTTTTTCACGCAGAACATCTATCAATTGGCTGTTTTCTTCTTCTTTGATTTTAGACAGAAAGATCCTTTTCCCCGCAAAAGCATCGCTATTTTCCATGAACAGATAGGCTGCCGAAGGATTTGACTTCAAATTTGCATGAGAAAGTTTATCAGACATGATGAACGCCACTATGTCTTTAGCTATGAAGTGGGGCCTGCCATAGAGCGCAATATCTACTTTCCCGGAAGAATCAGCCGTGGCCAGCATTCCCCTGCCACTGGCATGTTCAAAGTATTGATCCAGTTCCATGATTATTTCCTCCATTTATTATGTTTGATAGGACTTTGTGCAGGTAAAGTCAAACGACTGCAGATTTGAAATCTTAACACTTGTATAAAAGATAATGTTCATGAGATTGATTGCATCTTTACATCGAAACATTCGTGAGCCAATTTGGTAAGTTCAGCCAAGCCCCATCTTCCTTTGTCGGTAAGAAGTTTTACCATTTCATTGGGTAGGGCGTTCCTTCCGAGAAAGGCTCCGCTGATGGCCCCGGCCATGGCTGCCGTGCTGTCTACATCGCCGCCGACACTGATCGCAGTTACGATAGTATCAAGGTAACGCTGCGGGGTATGCAGGAATGAATACAGGCTCCAAAGAACAGTTCCCGTGACAAATGGAGTAAGGCCCTGCCATTCGTTTGAATATCCCGGGGCATAACCTGCCTGAGCGATCAGGCTCATAGTGTTCTCGGGTGGCATTTCAACCCACTCGGCCAATCGCTTCAGCGCGTTTGACACTGAAGATTCAATAGGACCGGTCCACTCTGAGAGTTCAATGAGAAAATCTTTTGAATCGAGAGACTTTTTTCTCAGGCAGAGCGCCACGGCACCCGCAATGGCGACAGAACAGGCACAGCAGCGCGGATCCTGATGCGTTATGCGACTCTGGTCATAGGCAGAGCGAATGAGATCCCCGACATTGTCAAAGAAAAGAAGCCCTACTGGACCGGCACGCATGGCACTGCCGTTTCCGGCTGATGGGCTCGGTGTACCCGCCTCCTGCCAGGGAGTACCGGCGTCAAGACGCATAGCAGCCTCGAATGTTGCTCTGCCTGAACCGACAATTCTTCCCCGAGAAAATATATCGGCTATGCGGCGGGCATAATCTCCAGGATCGAACATCTTACAATCGCGATAGCTGATGAGTAATTCGCGGGCAAGTTGAGAATCATCGGAATACTGTCCTAAAGGGTATGGTTCTCTCCCCGTCATATTAACTGAAAGCTTTAACAGTTGTTTTCCATAATCTTTGCAGATTTCATGCTGTGCACCTTCAACAGGAAAGCCAAGGGCATCACCCAGGCTCTGGCCTATAAGACACCCGCTGAACTGCTCTTTTTTCGGCAGGTCCATTTCTTACCCCTTTTCAAGAACTTTGCTCAAGACTTCGCTGAGGTCCTGGATTTTATAGGGCTTTACAATAACTGAACTAAATCCGAAAATTTCAGGATTCGCTATGACGGGGTCGTTTGAATACCCGCTGGATGCAATAGCCCTTACTTGTGGATCCATCTTTAAAAGATGCTCGATACACTTAAGTCCTCCCATGCCTCCTGGAATCGTAAGATCCAGCACAACAGCTCTAAAGGAAGATTTTTCTTCCAGAGATTTCTTGAACAGCTCGATTGTTTCCTGCCCGTCTTTAGCAAGGACCACATCGAAACCAAGATGATTGAGCATGCTTGAGGTAATATCCCTGATAAATTCTTCATCATCCATTAACAGGATACTGCCGCTGCCTTTGATTAGTTCCTTATTTTTATAAGCTTTCCCCGGTAGTGAATCTTTAGCCGACGATGCTGGCAAATATATGAAAAAGGATGAGCCCCGGTTCGGTGACGATATAGCGGTGATATGTCCGCTATGCTTTTTTACAATAGAGTATGAGATGGCAAGGCCGAGACCGGACCCGCCTTCTTTCGTGCTGAAAAACGGATCAAAAATCTTGTCGAGTACTTCCTTTTCAATGCCGACACCTTCATCGTGGAAGGATATTTTTACATAGCGGCCTTTCGAAAGCGGGAGTGCGTTATTTTTTTTAATCGTGACATTTTCAGTGACAACCCTGATGGTTCCACCCTGGGGCATTGCTTCAACGGCATTGATGACGATATTATGTATCACCTGGGCAATCTGGCCTTCATCAATTTCCAATGGCCATAGAGTGTTTTCTGCAGAAAACTCAGCCTTGATATTAGATCCATGCAGGGCAAAGGTGCAGGTATCTACCAGTAATCCTCTAATGGCGGTTTTCTTTTTTATCGGCATGCCGCCTTTGGAAAAAGTAAGTAATTGCTGGGCGAGTTCCTTGGCCCTAAAGGATGCTTTTTCAACATCACTCAGACGTTTGAATATTTTGCTATCGCTCGCAATGAGCATTTTAGACAACGAGATATTACCGATGATTGCAGTCAATATGTTGTTGAAGTCATGAGCGATTCCACCAGCCAGTCTGCCCAGGGAATCGAGCATCTCCCTTTTCTGCATTTCTTCCTCGAGTTTTTTCTTGCTCGTAACATTTCTGGAAATCTCGATTGCACCTCGGACCTTTCCATTTTCATCCTGCAGAGGAAAAGCCCGAATCTCCCAGTGGTTACCATCCGGTGTTTGAAATGTACCATCCTGGTTGGAGTTTGTTTTAAGTGCTTGCACCACTGGGTGATCTTCAGATGCATCCGATCGATTGTGCCATAATTCGAAACGTTTTTTTCCGATTAATTCGTTCGGCATCAATTTCAGGGAATCTGCTGCAGCTTTATTCGCCAGCAGAATCTTCAAATCATGATCCTGCAGGGTGATATTGTCCGTGATACCGTCGAGTACTACCTGCAGTTCCTCTACTTTTTGGCGGTACTGCTTTCGGCTCTTTATCAATTCAATTTGTGCTTTTTTTCGGCCAGTGATTTCCTTTCGAAGTTTTTCGTTTATTGTCCTGAGTTCGGAGGTACGTTTTTCCACAATAAATTCAAGATCATCATAAGCTTCATGCAGGGCCTGCTCAGCCAGTTTTCGTTTGGTGATATCAGTAACGACACCGGTAATTCCTGTGGTCTTTCCCTCCTGGTACACAGGCCTTGAGAATGATCGAATCCATCGGATATCATTGTTCTTGGTGACGAGACGATATTCCAACGGCACAATGACGCCGGAGAGTAATTTGTCGAAACGTTGAATCAGGGCGTTCTTATCCTCTTTGTAGATGATCTCAAGAAAATTTTTCCCTATCAATTCCTCGGGCGTATATCCGATAATGGTCTTAATGACAGGGCTTATGTAGGTAATTAATCCCTGATTATCAACTGAAAAAAGCGCATCGTTAATATTTTCTACTAAAAAACGATACTTCTCCTGGCTTTTTTTCAAAGCCTCTTCGGTTTGCGTTTGTTCAGAAATATCTCTGACAACAGCGGCGATCAATCTTGTTTCTTTGTACTCAAAGCGGTTGAGCAATACATCGGCAGGAAAAACGGATCCGTCTGCGCGCATGTGCATCCAGTGGAATTTATCGAAACCCTGTTCCATGGCAATGCTGATATGTTCACGGGCTGCGTCTTTTGAAGATCTTCCGTCAGGTTGTTCAGGTGGCGATACATCGCCGGGGTGCAAGGTAAGAAATTGTTCTTTGGTAATTGGACCGAAGATTGAAAGGGTTGTATCATTACAGTCAATAAATCTGTTTTCTTCAAGCAGCATTATAGCATCATTGGAAGATTGAAAAATAGCCCAGTACTTGTCCAGTGCCTCGATCAAGTTCTCTTCAGTCATTATCTGAGACGTAATATTCCGGGCTTCAGCCTGAAATTCCACCAGAGTGCCGTGTTCGTCGAAGAGGGCCCGGTTAAGCCATTGCAGCCAGATAGTATTTTTGCCGGGAATATCTAACCTTAATTCAATAGTTCCGAAAGGAGCTTTATTATCCAGGGAAGCAAGGTTCTTTCTGAAGGTGTCCCGCTCTTCATGCGGGATCAATTCATAGATGGTTCTGCCAAGCATCTCTTTTCGAGGTTGATTAAAGAATGCGCACAATGCATTGTTCACAAAGGTGAGGGTGCCGTCAGCAAGAAAGCGACAGATCAGGTCGCTCTGCAGATCCATAATCGATTCGAGCTGTTGCAGATCTTTGCCCCATTGTGACAAACGGGAATTTTGATCTTCCAAATCTGCAAGTTTTTCCCTGAGGATTTCAAGTTCTTTCTCGATAGTTTTTGGTTCGTTGTGTTGAGTCATAATGTCTTATGATTGGTACATTCATCCGGATTATGCTTAGTCAAAGCTATATCATAATAGTAATGACAATATCTGTTTTGTCAAATTACAAATATTTCCGATCGTTGCCTAGTATATTGTAAATACGAAGGAAATACTATTGAACCTCATTGTGTTGCCATGTTGTGTACAAAACACTATGCAAAATGAAGAATTGATGTAACAGCCTTTGTTTAGAGCTGTTTATCCATATGGGATTGAATCAGGTCAGTGCCGTTTTCCCGGAATACCCGGGTATAGAATTCAGCCGAAAGATCAAGATCCTTTAAATAGTCAATCTCTTCTTCCCGCGGGTAAATCAGGTTTGGAAAGTCCGAGCCGTAGAGAATACGGTTTTTGTGGCGCTCAAGGAAATCCGGCGTAAGATCGCATACCAGGGATGCACTGGGCAGAAAAGACCAGGCGGTGTCGAAGTAAATGTTATCGTGTTCTTTCAGCAGGTCGAAAAAATCCCAATACTCAAAACCTCCCATATGGGCTATATTTGCAGGAAGATCCGAATATCGTTTAAGAAGACGTTTGAAATTATGGACACCAACATACTTTGTGCCTATGGGGCCTGTCCCCACGTGGAAGAGGATTCTCTTGGAGTTTTCAATCACAAGCTCATAAAGCGGAAAAAGTCGTTCATCATCAGGATAAATATTTTGAACAAGAAGCTGTAGCTTGAATCCCAGGACCTTTGGGTGTTTCAATACTTTGCGGGCCATGTCCAGGGCATGCTCGTCTCCTGGATGAAAAGCAGCAAAACAGTAGAGATCGTCAATCTCGTCCAAGATCCGAAGATTCCATGCATTCAACCCCGGAGCTATACCTTCGCGGTGAGCATAGTTGGAATATACTATGGGGCTTACTCCACGCTGCCGGAGATAATCAACGCATTGACGATAGTAAAGCCGGTGGATAATATCCAGTTTGTATACCGAGGAAAAATACTCCCAGACGGCATCAAAGAGTCTGTCCGGGAACAGATGAACATGAAAGTCAATAATATTATCCGGAATTTTCTGCATAATCATTGCCTTGTATTGAATCTTTTTAATATATTAAATATATCAGATAATCAAGTACTTGAATGATTATTTGTTGTTCAGAAATATTCTCCAGCCAGCCAGCAGTGAGCCTGGAATGAGGTCGAATGCACCCGAGGCCTCGGCAACAGGAGTAAAACCGCACTGGCTGCAGTCGATTTCACCCCTGCTTTTCACATAACAACCTTGGGTAATAGTGCCGTCGGGGTCTACATTTGTCAGCAGATGTTCATGGCATTTCCAGCTATTGTTGATCATGGCTTTCAAAGACCAGGTAGAATTCAGAATCGGGTAACCCTGTCTTTTTAGCATGATTGCACTTTCCATGGCCAGTCTACGTGTTTTGCGATCAAGTGCCAGCGAAGTTTCGCCCTGGTTGTAGGGGTAGAACAACTGAAGTGTAACTCCTTTAACCTGTGGGATTTGATTGAGCATATCAAGTAAATTTTCCAACTCCATCCAGTTCTGGTTGTTGATAGTGAAATGAACAAGGATTTTAGGATGAGTTGCTTTCGAAAGGTTTGCTACTATCTTGTCAAATGAATTACAGCGCAATCTGTTATGCGTGGATTTGCTGCCATCAATACTGACCCATACAATATCAGTCGGAACATTAAGGTTGAATGTTCCGTTGGTGGTGACAGCTGTACGCAGAAATTTATTATGTGCAAGTCGGGCCAAATCAGAAAACGTATATTTACCATCTCTCCACATCAGGGGTTCCCCGCCCTCGAAGACCAGGATCCGACATGCATCATGATACAGACGTTCGATGGATTCAACGGCCGTATTCCAGCTCATGTGGTAGTTTTCCTGTTGAGATCGAAGATGAAAAGGGCAGCCTTGGCATGTAAGATTACAGCGGTAGGTCAGCTTGAAACTGGCGATGAGCGCAACTTTCTGCCGCAGAAGTTTTGACCGTAAGAAAAATTCTGCAAGTGACGGCAGTACACTCATGGCGTCTGCTTTCACATCCAAAGCAAAGTCAGACAAATGCCGTGAAATCAACTGCGTCGACTTTTGGCATACCAGACAACTTTCGCAAGGGCTTTCACCGCTGTTTCCGGGCAGGGATAGGCCATGATTCCCTGCTGGTCAAGATAATCGACAGGATTGTTATCAATAGCCATGTCGAACATTGCAAGGTCGATAACCGGGATAACGGGTTTGCCGTGTTTTTTGATCAGATCCGTGACCATTTGGAAGAGATTCATTTCCTGGGAGATCATGGATTCCGCCTGGCCCTGTGTGAGTTCCTGCGGAATCAATTTCGAATTCTTCCAGCTGATGGCCCTCAGTGTCATGTATCCCAGTCCCATCATGAGAACGGAATCAATTGCGGAATGTTCCATGAGGATATTAATCGAGTCTGTGATAACTTCAACATGCGATGGGGCTACAAGATCGATGGGGTTGTTTCTGCTCCAGTAAGCCGGAAGGATTCTGTCGAGTTTCTGTATCAACTCATCATCAAGTGGCTCGACGATCAATCCTTTCCTGAGGCACATGTCAGTGGCAATAACACCCCAGCCGCCTCCCAGGGTAATGATACCCACCCGGTTGCCTTCGGGAAGGGGCTGAGCGTTCAAGATTCCGGCAACATCTATCATCTCGTCCATGGTTTCCACCTGAATAATTCCGGCCTGTCTGCACATGGCGCTGAAAACTGTATCATTACTTGCGATTGCGCCCGTATGAGACATGGCGGCCTCGGCACCTTTTTGTGTACGGCCGCCCTTGAGCAGGATGATAGGCTTTTCTCTCGAGATTCTCCTGGCGTTGTTAAAAAAGCGCTGGCCATCCCTGATACCCTCGACATACAGGCAAATGATGCGAGTTTTTGGGTCCTGCCCAAGGTATTCCAGAAAATCTTCCGTATTGAGATCGCCCTCATTACCTGAACTGATCAGCCGGCTGATTCCGATTTTGCGGCGCAGCAAACGATAAGAAATGGATGATCCGATATTTCCGCTTTGGGCGATCATACCTACGGAACCGGGTTGCAAGGGTGCTCCGCTCATTAGGATATGCATGATAGAAGGGTAGGCGCTGAAAATACCCATAGTGTTGGGACCTGCCAGATGCATTCCCCCGGCACGGGCCACACTGACAATTTCTTTTTCGAGCTCAGCTCCTTTTGAACCTGTTTCGGAAAATCCGGCTGTTATTATAATTCCAAACGGAATGTTTTTGGCCACGCATTTTTTTACTGTATCAAGCACCAAAGATTCTCTGACAACGATGACGACCAGATCGATTGGTTCTGGAATACTATTCAGATCAGGATATACCTCGTGGCCGAACCATGTCCCTCCCTGTGGGTTAACCGGAAAAACATGGCCTTGAAAACCCCGGTTAACCAGGTGGTGAAGTATTATAAAACCCCATTTAAATATATTATTTGAGGCGCCGATAAAGGCGATCGTTCTCGGTTCGAAAAGGGAATTCAGCTTCGGCATACTTTCGAGAGTTGAAGGTTGCCCGTAAAGACTTGCATGTTCATTCATTTAATGTTCCCCCCTAATCATTCTCTCCCGTGCAGAATCATTCTTTTAAGATTCGATAACTTATCCAATTTCATTAGAAATTGTCAACCATCGTTGAGTTTTTTCCGGTAGGACTCACGCATGCTTTTCAGGTCTGTGGCTTCAACGCAAACGTCCTGGTATTCGCATGTGTCACAATCAAAGTCCATTTCCTGGGCCATCTTGTTCATGGCAGCGATAATCCTGGTCGTATCATGCGTTATTGCAGCCAGTTTGCGTATGTCCTGCGGGCTGGATGTCACCAGGATGCATTCTACCGCTGCTACAAAATTTAGTTTTTTGAAATTCCGGATCTGTTTTGATGCAAGCACATCAAAACAGAATCCCTCATCAAGTGCCTCATGGCTGATTCGGCACCATTCACGCTTGAACTGTGAAACAGCCCTGAGCATGTAACCCTTTAGATCGAGTCCATACCGGACCAGTTCCATTTCACGGTAGCGCTCATACGTGTTTTCTGCGTCAAAGCCGCTGACTTCAATTAGCACGATTTTACCGAATGGCAGGCTTGCCCCTCGGCTTTCCGGCAGGTCAGGGCCAATCAGGGTAATGTAATTGTCTCTGATTGTGCCTATTTTTTCAGTCCAGAGTATACAGGAAACTGATTCCATCTGGGGATTTCCCAGCTCGACGGCCATATCGCTTCCCAAAACGACATTTCGGCCCCGGCCTGAAGGCCAGTTGGTGTCCGGACTGGCCGGCCATGATCTGGGGTTGTCTTTGTGTGCCAGAAAATCCCGGAGATCATAGATTGTGTCTGCAAAAAGTTCCATCTAGGATCTGTCCTGTAGCGCTTTTCGGGCAACCAGGGCTGCGCCGAGGGCTCCATTGATTTGTGGATCCAACCCGGTTTTTGTGAGATTTCTCCCCAGGGCCGCTTCGAGGGCCGCAACCATGCCCGGATTTTTTGCAACGCCACCGGTAAAGGCAATGTGCTCTTCCAGTTCGATACTCTTGGCAAGTGCTGCAACACGGTGGGCCAGTGCTCTATGCAGGCCACTGATAATATCGGGCGGGGACGTCCCCTCATTGACAAGGGAGATAATTTCTGTTTCGGCAAAAATTACACACTGGTTAGAAATAGTAACCGGAGATTTTGAAGTTTGCGATACCCTGCCCATTTCTTCAATACCAATACCAAGAGCATCGGCCATGACCTCAAGGAAACGCCCGGTGCCGGAAGCACATTTGTCATTATAAATATATCGGATTACATTACCGTGGGCATCCAGTCGGATGGCCTTGGCATCCTGACCGCCGATATCGATCACCATGCGTATGGATGCATCTTTCCACTGGGCACCCTTGCCATGACATGAAATTTCTGATTCGACAGCATCAGCAAACGGGATTTGATTGCGACCGTAGCCGGTTCCCACACAATACGCAATTGAATCCACTAAGACTCCCGCCTGCTTGAGTGCCAGATCCATGACTTGTCTGGCCGATGTTTCAGGTTCGGGTGCGTCCTGAATAATCTGTGAAGCGAGAATGTTATTTTCATCCAGGATGACAGCCTTGGCAGTCAGAGAACCCAAATCACATCCGGCAACTATCATGGATTTTCTCCTGTATACATTTGTTTGGCTATAATAGCCGCCCCGAGGGCCCCCATAATTTGAGGATCAAACTTCAATCGTTTGATTTTCACACCCAGCATTTTTTCAAGATGGCGAACTACCCCGGTATTTTTGGCTACACCCCCGGTCATACACACATCTTTTTCCAGGCCGACGTTGCCCACGAGAATGGCAACCCTGCCGGCCATGGCCCGGTTGATGGCTTCGGCAATATCACCTTTCGACTTCCCAATATTCAGGTGATGAATTACTTCGGCCTGGGCCCAGACAGTACAGGCCGATGAAAGTGTAAGTGGTTCCTGGTTTTGCCCGCCTTTTAGACCCCCGAGTTCATCAATCGCCACTCCCAGAAGCTTGGCCATGACCTCCAGAAATCTGCCGGTACCGGCGGCACATTTATCATTTGTGGTAAATTTCTGGATGGTTCCTTCTTTATCGATTCTAATGGCCTTGCAATCCTGGCCGCCGATATCTATAACCGTCCGCACACGGGGCATAACCCACAGGGCACCTTTTCCATGGCAGGTAATTTCCGATACCGCCTCTTGAATAAATGGGATCTTGTTGCGTCCATAGCCGGTACCCACACAGCACATAACCTGTTCCTCATGCACGGCTGCCTTTTTCAGAGCCAGCTCAAAAACCTCCCTGGCTGATTCTTCCGGTCTGGTTTTCGATCTGATAACACAATAACCCAAAACATTTTTGTTGTTGAGAATTAAGGCCTTGCTGGTAAGTGAGCCGACATCGCACCCCGCAACGATCATGCTCCGATCCTCCTTAATGAAATAAACTCGTTTAATTTATCCGTTATTGATTCCCATGACTGCACCCTGTCATCAAACCCATCGGCATACAAAACAAGGGTAGGGTAGCCCGCCTTTTCAAGGTCGCGCGCAATGCACTTGATTACACCCCAGGTATTCCGGCAGCCCATGGTGCCGACATACACAATGAAATCGACATTGAGCACTCTGGCGGCCCCCAGGGTATCATCGAGCATCATCCCCGGTGCATCATACGGGCCCCGTATCTGCTTGACCATGGGCATGCGCGAAACCTGGTCAGCCAGCGAATCGATGATAGCCTCATCCGAGCTGTCGTCTATATCGTACGTCTGGTCCTGTTTTTCTTTTGCGTACACTACATCTTTTTGCCAGAAGGTGAACAGCATTGAGCCCAACATGCTGATATCGTGCTCATCGATCCAGTACCAGAAACGGGCATTCGTGGTATAGTGATCGATATAACAGAACAGAGCTCTGGCTTTTTCCCTGCCCGAAAGGGTGCCGGACAGATTTTTATCGGCGATTCCTTTTGCGGTTTGCAGCATTGATTCCAACAGCAGAGTGTATTCTCTGGTGCCACCCATCATAAACTTGCCGCCATAGAGCATCAGATCGTACATGCCGGGCAGCGGCGAAGGGACCAGGCTGGCCAGATCAAAAAGCTCGCAGGCAATCTCGTCCTGTCTTTTAATCTCGCCAACGATTTCTTTGAGACGTGCGAAATCAAGTTTTTTGCCGGTCTGCTTTTCCAGAAAGGTAATCAGGTTGCGGAAGTCTCGCCGGTGATATTTTGTAGCCCGCTCGTCGCTGAGAGTAGGAGGGCTGTTGAGCTGAAACATGGGTTTGTCGAGAAAGGCCGAGGCAAATGCAAAGGAATTGGCATTGGTGTCACAGATGCCGGGAGAATCAAACACGATAAAATCGGGTTGTGTGCATAAACCGGCCAGGTAGGCGCCAAGGGCTCCGCGCTGAGCTGAACAGGATGTCTCGGTAAAACCAACTTCGCAGCAGTAATCCAGGAATTCAGTTGTGCCGCGACGCAGTACAATTGTACCCAGTACGGTCCAGACTTCGAGACACATGGGCACGATATCAAAAGCATACAGGATCGGGGGTGCCATGCAGAACGATGTCAGGGCCGTGAATTTGCCGTTTTCCTTGGAAGTTACACACATTTTCATGTAGCCGGCCATCAGTTTCAGGAAGATATCACCGGGCTGGCCAAAGCGCATGAATGCTTCCAATACAGGCCCGTAGTGCGGCACATATTTCAAGAGATTGTGATACTCCTTGCAAAAGCCTTCATTGGTTTTTGAGGCGCATTCCAGGATGGTCCAGAGATTCCAGTCGTAATTATATTCCATGGTCTCGCGTTTCATTCTAATTCATCATAGTATTGTAATATAAATTAGTTTAATCAATGCGCACCAATACGACGCAGTTTCATAAATTCATCCATACGATCCGTTATTGCTTCCCATGATTGAATCCTGTCATCAAAGGCGTCTGCATACAGGACCAGGCACGGGATGCCGTAGCGTTCGAGGTCACGCGTAAATGGTTTTACCATGCCCCAGGTATTCCGGCAGCCCATAGTTCCGATATAGACCACAAAGTCGGTCTTCAGAAGACTGGCAGCACCCAGGGTATCGTCCAACCACATGCCCGGTGCATCGTAGGGCCCCCTTATCGATTTAACCATGGGCATTCGTGATACCTGGTCAGCCAGGGAGTCGATCATGCCCTCGAGACTGTGATCGTCGATACAATAGCCCTGTTCCTCTTTAGAATGTGCCTGGGGATTGTCGGCCTGCCAGAAATTATACAGGATGGAACCCATGTGGCTAATTTCATGCGAGTCGAGCCAGTCCCAGAACCTGACATCGGTGGTGTAGTGATCGATGTAACAGAACAATCCGCGGGCCTTCTCCCTTGTCGATGTAGTGCCGGCAATGCCGAGTCTGGAATTTTTCCTGGTAACAGCGAGCATGGCCTCGAGCAATTCGGAATACTCGCTGGTTCCACTCATGAGGAATCTTCCTGAATACAAAAACAGATCATATATAGGCGGCATTGGGCAGGGAATCAGTCGCTGCAGTTCCATCAGTTCGATAGCCAGCTCATCCTGGCGTTTGACGTGCTCAATGATTTGGGAAAGCCTTGAAAGGTCGAGTTTTTTGCCGGTCTGTTTTTCGAGGAATTCAATCAGACTGTGGAAATCCTGGCGGTGATAGCGGCGGGCCCGTTCATCGGTGAGCGTAGGCGGAAAGTTCAGCTGAAAAAAAGGGATATCGAGATAGGCCGAGGCAAAGGAAAATGAGTTTGCATTGGTATCACAGATGCCGGGCGAGTCGCAGATAATGAAATCGATGTCTACTCCCAGCCCGGCCAGGTATGCACCCAGCGCACCGCGTTGAGATGAGCAGGATGTTTCGGTAAAGCCCAGTTCGCAGCAGTAATCCATAAACTCTCCGGTTCCGCGCTGCAGTATTACGGTGCCGAACACACTCCAGGGCTCGAGTATCAGGGGCTGGACATCAAACGCATACAGGATGGGGGCGGCAAAACAGAATGTTGAGGCAGCTATTTTTCTGCCTTCTGCATAGGCCTGGATGCAATTGCGCGTGTAGGAAGCCAGCAGCTTTAAAAAGAGAATACCCGGTTCGCCGTGCCTGACGAATGCTTCCAGAACCCCCCGGAAATTCGGTATAAGTGAAAGCAGATGCTGATACTCTTTTTCAAAGCCGTCGTATGCGCGCGATGCGTTTTCAACGATGGTCCACAGGTTCCAGTCGTAGTTGTATTCCCTGGATTCCTTTCGCATTCAAACTCTCCTTTACAGATTCATGTTGAGGGTGGCACCCTCTTTGATGCGGCTGATATAAAAACCGGCCCGTTCCTTTAGTATGCCCACATCAGTTTTCTTTGAGATGTTTTTGAGTGCCTTGAGTGCTGACTCGTGAAACAGCGTCAGGGCATCGATGGACCGTTGCCTTTCAGCCAGAATGCGGTTTGAATCAAGGGCAATTTTTTTTAACACCTCAATGGTAATCGCTTCGGTATCCATCAGTTCCTTCCCTTTGATCAGATTTTTTCCAGAAATGCGTCGATACGCATTTTGACCCTGCCGGATTCGACCAACGGTCCGTACTCCCGCTCCATTTTCAGGCAGGCAATGCCCGCTGCCTCGAGATCGCGCACAAAGATGCCGTTTTCAGAACCATGCAGATCACAAAAGCGGATGTTCTGCAGGATCACTCCATCGACCCTAGCCTCGACAACCTTCTGCTTGATGAAATTCAGGCGCTCTTTATAGTACCCGAACATGCGCGGACAGTAGGCATGATTTAAATACCTTTTTGCCAGAGCCTTTACGGGATCAGTGGTTTCTTCAACCAGATCATGGTGTGTTCTGGATCCAAAACACATGCTGTCGGCAACGATCACGGCACCGCAGTCTTCGATTACCTTGAAAAAGTCAAGATCATCATTAATGCTGCCCACTATCATCAGGCGTTTTCGTCCCGGTATGATCTTGCAGGTGGTTTCAATGTTATCCAGAAACCCGCTAAGAATTGGAATATACGTTTCTTTTGGCATGGCTGTGTTTGCAACGACCAGAGCCAGGGCATCCTCGCCGGTTATTCTGCAATCTTCACCGATTTTGATTTGATCCAGCTGCTTCAAGAGACGGCGGCCTTGGTTGTAGAGTTTTATCGAATTGTTCAGGTCTTGATCCGTAACAGAGATCGAAAAATGCTCTTCAATACTTTTGATGAAAAGTTGAATTTCCTCTTCAAACCATTGAAGGCTGTAATCCGTGACCTTGTGCGGCACCCCGAAGTAGTGGAAATACCCGGGCCGGATACCCGGGATATCTTTATCCGCCTTTCGCCAGCATTCATCAAGGCGGCGCATGGAATCACAGCCGTTTGACATCACGGTCCCGTCGAGGAAGGAGTATTTTTTGTTTCCGGCCAGTTCAAGCACGCATTTCGGGAAACTGCAGATTACCGGGCCGAAATAGGTGTCACCTACGGAAAGTGATGAAATGCCGATACCCCGCAAACGAAACGGCAACAGACCGGCAGCATGAATAATCTCTTCGGGTACATAGGTGCACGGATAACCAACAACGAATTTACCGGATTTTTTCCAGGCCTCGACATACTCATTGAAAATACTTCGGGCTACCTGCTTGAAGTTTTCGATCATGATTCACTCCAGTTTGCTGCAAGCATGGAGCGCAAGGCCTGCAAGGCCTCTTCCATTTCGTCTGTATGATCGATATCAGTTGAGCCAATCAATTCACACAAGCCCAGGATCAATGGGGGCAAGAGTTCTGTAACAACAGGAGTGAGAGCGTCTGATACTTCCGGGATCAACCACTCACAGGTATCCTTAAGCGCAGATGTATCGATTGAATCGGCGAAATCCTTAAGCAGTCCACCAAAGAGTTCGGGCCTGACTGTATGCATACGGTTGATTATTGAGAGCAAAGAATTCGTAATATCGGCCATCTTCTGGGTATCAATGTCAGAAATGCCGCTGTTGGCAGCTTCTGCAAATTCATCATCCAGGTCGTCATAGAAAGCAATTTTGTGGGAAACGCTGCGGATGCCGGGATTTTTCAGTGCTGCATATGATTTCATGCTAAAAAGCAGGGTCTGCGGGTTCTGGCTGAGAACATTGGCCAAAGAACTGGCGATGGTTTCCTTGTCCTCAGCAAGAGCAATGCGGGACTTGGTGAGTATTTCCGGATCGATAGCGGCAAGGAAATCGTTAAGAAAGTCTAAAAGATAAAATTCGAAAAGTGATTTGTCGCCTTTTGCCAGCAGTGCACTGCCGGTATGCAGCCTCCTGATCAGCTCGGATATTGAATTGGTCAGTTTCGCTGTTTCTTCTCCACTTAGTTCACGCAAGATCGAAAGCAGAATATCGGCGGTCAGGTCAGGGCCAAGGTTCTGTAAGAGCGGTCGTATGATTTCAGAAAGACCCTTGATCGATGTGTTACCGATAGACAGTAAAATTCCCACCAGACAACCGATTTTAGCCGGGTAGGGCCAGATTGCATTATTGATCGATTCAAGAGTCTTCAGCAGGCACGCTTCTGAGCCTTCCACCAGTTCTTTCAGTTCCCCGAAGTCAGTATGGCCTATCAGATCGGTTATCGATCCAGTGCGTTCTTCGGCATGGCAAACCGGATTCTTCTGGTGGGCGGCATTGATGTTCCTGGCATAGTTGGTAAGAAGGTCACCCAGGTCACAGGAAAGTGTTGCATTGTTTTGCGGTGATTCATTTTTCAGTGAGCGGGAAATAAGCCCATTAAAAGGTTTGGCGATTTTTTGCCGTATCCGACTGCCCAGCGACCACTGGCCGAGTATATCACGGGCGATGCAGAGAATCAGCCTTCTGGGTCCAGCGGAAAACAGCGCCCTGGATATGATCTTGCTGGTCTGATCTGTCAGATTACCTGCATCCTGCCGGCTTAATTCATTCATATTATTCAACCTCCAATGTATTATAATCGTGTCAGTTTCGTGAAACCTGATGCTTCATCACATTACAAATTCTTTTTTGCCGGGTTTACTCCTTATTTCCCTTTGTCTGTAAGGTAGGCTTCGAACATTGCCATGTTGCATACGATAAGTGTTTTAATACATTCTTTGCGCGATGCATCTTTCTCCATCAGATAACTATGTAGGACCTGTAACGCCATACCCACGGCTGCATGTCCGAAAAGGAATGGATCAACCCCGTCGATAATTCCTTGATCTATCCAGCGCGTTGTGTCTTCAGCCAGATCATGGGCGAGATTGCAGAAATAATTCCAGGAATTGTAGTCGAATTCTTTATCCACTCCGAAGCTTCCACGCAAGATCATCATCAGTTGCTGGGGATGGCTGTCGACAAAATCAAACAGGGCGGTGTACATCTCAAGGAGCGTTTTTCTGCGGTCATGGTAATCCCAGATGTCAACAGGTTCTCTGATGAGTTTGAGGTGAAGCCTGAGGTTTTCAACGCTGTTAATGGTAATCTGCTCAAAGAGGTCGCGTTTGTCATTGAAGTAATTATAGAATGTTCCTGCAGAAACACCCGCGGCTTTGACAATATCCATTACCTGAGTATTGTGATAACCTTTCTTGCTGAACAACTCACGGGCAGTATCGAAGATTAATTCCCGGGTTATTTCGCGCCTTTTCTTCGCAATATTTGACATATCTGGGCTATGCCTCCTGAATACAAAAAAATTGAAAATATGTTACTAAAAGACAGTGAAGAGTCATTACCTGTCAATGGTTGTATCTCCCATATCAATTCCATTTTTTGGTACTATATTAATTTAGCAAAGCGTTTACGCAGCCTTGTGATCAGGAGCTTGCCGCTCCACGGCAGGATCGGAAACAGTTTCAGATCCAGCAGGGCATGGGCCATTACCTGGGCCGCATCACTGAGTTCGTCGGTATCGAGGTTGCTGATCACATCGGAAACAAATGTGCCTATGCTTTGAGGATCATCTCTGCTGAGGTCATTGATCCGGGTAGTTATTGCATTTATACTCTCTGCAATAATACCCGGTCCCCTCTCCATGATACTCTGCTTTAGTTCGGGTGAATTCCTCCATGCATCTGTTGCCAGCTTGTTGATTGCCTGCCCGCACGCTTTTAGAGAATCCTGATTGATATCATCAACAAGACTCGTGGTAAATTGAACTAAAAGCCGGGGTGAAAATTTGTCGCCCATTTCGCTGACAAGTTGAAAAACCGTATGTATCCCCGAGTTGATCAAGGCGGGCAGGGTTGCAATGAGTGCCAGGGTCAGCTCAGGATCCTGCCACAGGTTGGTTGGTTTGCAATGGCTGTAATCCTTTGAGACCATAGAACGCATTTGTACACGCAGCATGTCCTTGATAAACGGGGTGCTGATAAGCTCTTTCAGAATACCGACGTGCTTGTTTCCATCAGTGGATATCTGCATTATGGTTGGCCTTTGTCTTGAGTTACTGAATCATGACCGGCTTGCTGCAGCAACTCTTTCAATAGCGGAGAGAGATCCCGTGCCAGTGGTTGTAGGTTTTGAATGATGCGCTGCAGTCTGACTGCATCAATTTCATCAAGCAGCGATCCCACGAATCCGGCCAGCAAATCCGGGGTAAATTTATCATGGATCTGTATAAGCAGTTCATCAATGGCCCTGATCAGAGAGTTTGCTACACCAGGAAGTGCCCCCAGAAGCCCCAGGCTCACTTCGATATCCTGCCATAGCAGAGTTTTTACCAGTTCAGGGCTTGATTCAGGATCAATGTTTTTCAGCGTGATACGCAGATTTTCTTTGAACTCAGGCTTATTCAGAAACCCGGCCAGCATCCGGTTGGTAGTATTGATAACACCTCTGTTATGGTTGGCATGCATTGTTTGTCTCCTTTAGAGGGTTTTACAGTTGAAGAAATACCGGGCGGCTTCCATCTGGCAGAGCTGCTTGCCGCCCATCCAGAGCTGGATAATCTTGACATCACGCCAGTGTTTCTCGATATCCCATTCACGGTCAGGACCATATGCACCCAGCACATCCATGGCACGGCCGAATATCTCCACGGACTTGTCCGAAATAAAGTCTTTGATATTGCGGATTTTAGCGATGGTTTCCTCTGAGCCGAGTTCGTTGCCGAAGGGCATGTTGCGGCGGTCACCGATCCTGGCGGCTTCGTGCCCTAATATCCGGCAGATATCTATATCTCCGGCAATACGTCCGATCACACCGGCTACGGCATCGTTTTCCTTGAGTGTGCGATTACAATAGGTACGTGTTGAAACGAATTCATAGAGCCGTTCATACAGGTTCAGCATGGCGCCGGTAAGAAAGCCGCAACTTGCAACCTGGCCCCAGGGAATTACCTCTACGAAGGTCTGGGCATCCAGGACCGGGCCGTGGGCCCGGTACCAGGAAGGTACCCGCACATCCTCGAACCAGATATCACTGTTTTTGTCGGCTGCCATGCCGGCTTTTTCATACGGGTTGCCCTCGCTCACGCCTTTGGTATCTGTCGGCACGAAGATAATGGCAAAATCATCTAAGTCACTGGAGCCGAGCTTTGTTGTACAGGGCACACCGAACAGTTTTGATACCCCGGCCGAATTGGTCGGCCAAAGTTTATGTCCGTTGATAACCCATTCGTCACCATCCAACCGGGCAGTGGTTCGTAGTGTTTTCCCGCCCAGAAGCCCTATATTTTCGATATCAGCGCCACCCTGGGGCTCGGTCATGGTAAGCGCTGAGAATACGGCACAATCGGAATTGCAGAACATGGGGGCGAATTCTTTAGCCAAGCGCCAGTTTACATGTGGTTCGATCAGGATGGTGGTCAGTGGCCATAATGTGACCAGAAAGGCCACTGCCATGCCGGTGTCTGCCCGGCCGACTTCTTCTGAAAGGGCATAGGAAGTCATGAAGGTGCTGTCTGAATGGCCGAGTCCCCAGCCGCCAAGTTCCTCCGGAAAAAGGGCTTTCTGTAAACCCAGTCCCTTGTTGCCCATGAGCTTGTCAAAGGCGGGCTCGATCAGCTTGTGCTCTTTCCAGTCTTCGTCAAAGCGCCTGCGGAATGGGAGAACTTCCTCGTCGGCCCATTTCCGGATAACCGTGCGCAGGTGTTTGTCCATGGGCGATATGTATTCCAGCGGACGAGAGAAATCGTCAAAATGTTTCATGAGCATACCTCTTTGCAGTCATAGAAAAAGCGGGCAATATCCATTTTGACCGGAATGTCTGCGGCCACACCGCACAGGGAGGACTGCACAGTCTTTATATCACGCCAGTGTTTTTCAACATGCCATTCTCTGGCATAGCCGGCCGAACCCATCAGTTCCATTCCACGGTTGAGCGCATTCAGTGCACTGTCCTGTACACTGGACCCAATCATGCGGGCAATGGTGTAGATGCTCTCGCCGCCGATGCCCCTAAGTGCAAGGGGATCGGCCATGATCTGGCTCAGACTGTAGCACAACAGGCGGGCGCAGGTGATTTCTTGGGCAACCGTTGCCAGGACAGAGGCGCACAAAGGATTTTCCTTCATGGGTATGCCGCCCTTGATCGTGCGGCTTTGGGCCCATTCGGTCAGGATCTCGAAAAAATTCATGGCGGCCCCGATGCTTACTCCCCCCAGCAGCAGGTTCAGCCACACGTACAGCTCTTCCACAGCACCATCCCTTGAAATGATATATTCTTTGGGTATTCTGACAGATTCAAACGAGATATCTGTGTTTTCAGAGGCATCCAGGCCGGTCTGTTTTATCGGCAATCCTTTTTTTACGCCAGAGATGTCTGCGGGGACAAAGGCCAGGCATATCTTCCCGCTGCTTTGCGCACAAACCACACACAACAGGTCGGATGCTTTTCCAAAGCCGAAAGGTCTCAGGTTTTCGCCGCTGACCACGTATTCGTTATCATCGGCTGCAATCCCGGCAAGCACGGACATGCCCCTGAATAGTGGTGTTTTCCGATCGTTTATACCGGCACCTGGCAGGATCGCTGTGGAAGTCTTGAGTTTATCGCTTAAATAGAGTGGAGCGAGGGCATCGCACAGGTCGTCCTTAATGTTAGGATGCATAGTAATAGTGGCAAAAATTGCATAGTCAAGAGCGTTAGCCAGACCAATGGAGGCATCCCCCCGGCCAATTTCAGTGAATGCTGTCAGAATTGCGGGTGCATACGAGGGGCTGTTCCAGCCATAACCATCGTATTTTTCGGACAAAACAAGCCGCTTCAGGCCGATATCTATGCCGAGTTTTCTGCATTTTTCAGGGAAGAGCAGGGTATAATTCTGCTGATAGTTCAGCCTGTCGGATATGATTTCTTTGTCGGCCCACTGCCTGATTGTGGTGGAAAAACTGCGGGCATCTTCATCCACCCAGTGCTTGGGGTATATGAACAGTTTATCCAGATCGACACTCATATGCCCTCCTTTAATCAAAATTCATGGATAATTTTACATCCAATAAAAACCGAATGAATTCAAAATAATACTTGGTAATGAAAATTCATTATCATAAAAAATAGACTTGATAAATAAAAAGTCAAGCAGTGCTGTCGTATTAGTGATCATCACTGCATACCCATACGCCGGCAACTTTGCAGCTTGCAAATTTGTGGTTGTTCTTTACTATAAGAAAATAAGGATACTTGTCGATTCTGATGCTGTCTTGAGCGTTTGCGTGAGGAGGAGTGGAATAAATGGCAATATCTCATCCGTTTGAAAAACTTTCTTTATCAGTAAAGAAACGAGCATTTCTGGTATTTCTGGTGCTGGCACTTGTCATCATGGCTCTGCTCAATATCATCGGCGCACCTTTGATTACCGATGCAGCCCCTGCGGGCATTGTGTCATACGAGCTGGCAAAAAACATTGATATGACAGCAGGCATCCTTGCTTCCTGGGATGAAACGGCGCGTATAAGCGCCGGGTTGAGCCTGGGGTTTGATTATCTTTTCATGGTGGCCTACTCAGTTGCAATTGCATTGGCCTGTGTGCTCTCGGCCGGATTGTTCCGATCGGCGCTGACTTCTTTGGGTATGATTCTGGCCTGGCTGCAGTTTGTTGCCGCTATCCTTGATGCAATTGAAAACTATGCCCTTATCAGGCTGCTCTATGGTGCTGTTTCTCAGCCGTGGCCTTTGATCGCCTGGGCTTGTGCAATCCCCAAGTTTGCTTTTGTGCTTTTGGGAATTTTGTATGCACTAGTGGGATTAATCGCCCTGATGGTTGTCTCTGCAAAAAAGAAAGCCCGGGTTGACACATAAACTCAATTTTAAAGCACCGCCCGGCTGGTTGTTTTTCTTTTTAAACTTGCGGGCATCTTATATAGACTGGTGGTGTTTTTTATGTTAGTTACTTGCTTTATGCGGGCTTGCGCTTGCATAAGATCAATCATAATGGGGAGGTTTTCTATGAAGAAGTTTTGGTGGATAATACTTGCTGTTTTCGTTGTGAGCATCTTTGCAGTTGCATGTGGCAAAAAAGAAGAAAAAGCTGTTGTGGAAGCGGCTAAGGAAGTCAAGACCTTCGTAGTGGCTACCGATGCTACCTGGCCGCCAATGGAAATGGTCAATGAAAACAAAGAAATTGTCGGTTTTGATATTGATTTTCTAAATGCCGTTGCTGCAGAGGGCGGCTTCAAGGTTGAATATAAGAACACCGCCTGGGACGGTATCTTTGAAGGTGTTGAAATTGACAAGTACGATGCGGTCATTTCATCGGTCACCATCACGGAAGAGCGTCAGAAGAAGTATGACTTCTCGATGCCCTACCTGAATGCCGGCCAGGTTCTTATAATTCCCAATGATATGGATGCTTCCACCCTTGCGGATATGGGCGGCAAGTCTGTTGGTGCTCAGCTTGGTACAACCGGCGCTTTCGAGATCGCCAAAAACAAGGAAATAACCCAGAAAAACTACGATGAGATCGGCCTGGCATTTGAAGACATGGCAGCCGGCAGAATCCAGGGTGTAGTCTGTGATACCCCGGTCGCGGCTGACTATGCATTGCAGCGTCCCGAATACAAAGAAAAATTCAAGATTGCCGGAGATCCGTTCACCGAAGAACACTATGGAATCGTGATCAAAAAAGGCAATCAGGAATTACTTGACCTTTTGAACACCGGGATTAAAGCCGTGCAGGCAAAAGGCATAGACAAACAACTTGAGAAAAAGTGGCTGAGATAAAACCTAAACCAAAAGCCAGCGAGCAACCAAAAAAGGTTACCATAGATATCGGGGATGGCGTTGCCATCCCCTCCAAGGAAGATGTCGGCCTCTTCACCGCCTGGAGAGTTGCCTTTTTCGGAGCCATCGGCATAATAGTGTTTCTTGCGCTCTTCAAGCCCGATCCATATCTGAAAATCATGCGATTTGTGCCGGATGGCATTCTGGTAACCTTCCAGGTGACAGTGGAATCCATCCTGCTGGCGCTGGTATTAGGGTTGTTTACCGGGTTGGGCCGGGTTTCCAAAAACCGCTTTATCAACGGCATCGCCTCATTGTATGTGGAGGTGATCCGGGGCATACCTCTGCTGGTACAGCTCTTTTATATCTATTTTGCCCTGGGCCGTATCGTTAAGTTGCCGCCCATTACCAGCGCAGTGTTCGCCATGGCCATCTGTTACGGTGCCTACATGGGCGAAATTTTCCGGGCCGGAATTACCTCCATCCCACCCGGGCAGACCGAGGCGGCCCGTTCTCTGGGTATGACATCTTCCCAGTCAATGTATCACGTAATCTTGCCCCAGGCTTTCAAGACCATCCTGCCGCCGGTGGGCAATGAATTCGTGGCCCTGCTCAAAGATTCATCGCTGGTATCTATCCTGGCCGTGTCCGACCTGCTCAGGCGGGGCAGGGAGTTTGCTTCGGAGACATTCACCTATTTTGAAACATACACCACCGTTGCCCTGGTTTATCTGATCATAACCCTGTTCCTCTCAAAGCTTATCAGCATCATGGAGGAGAGAATCAATGATTAAAGAAGATAGGCGCAAAATGGTGGAGATGCAGGGCGTCTACAAATTTTTCGGCACATTAAAGGCGCTTAACAATGTTTCGCTCGATATCTATGACGGAGAGAAGGTCGTGATTGTCGGCCCCAGCGGTTCAGGCAAGAGCACCCTTTTGCGCTCGATAAACAAGCTCGAGGAAATTGATGCGGGCAGCATAATTGTAGATGGTTTTGAAATAAATGATCCTGCCACCAATATAAACAAGGTGCGCGAAGAAGTCGGCATGGTCTTTCAGCAGTTCAATGTCTTTCCACATAAAAGTGTGCTGGAGAACCTGACCCTGGCCCAGATCGTTGTACGCAAACGATCCAAAGCCGAAGCCCTTGAAATTGCTCGCAAGTTGTTGAAAAAGGTAGGCATTCTCGACAAGGCCGATAACAAGCCCCACAAGCTTTCCGGCGGGCAGCAGCAGCGCGTTGCTATTGCCCGGGCCCTGGCAATGCAGCCCAAGCTAATGCTTTTTGACGAGCCGACCTCGGCCCTCGATCCTGAGATGATCGGCGAGGTGCTGGATGTCATGGTGACCTTGGCCAAAGAAGGCATGACCATGATCGTGGTCACCCACGAGATGGGTTTTGCCCGCGAAGTGGCCGACCGAGTAATTTTTATGGACGAAGGCCGGATCCTTGAGACCGGCACGCCCGAGCATTTCTTCAGCAATCCTCAGCATGAACGCACCAAGCAGTTCATGAGCCAAATCCTGTAAAACCATGTCTTTAGATTATTGACAAGGCAATAGAGTATATGTAAAAAACACAGATCTGTGCCAGCGTAGCTCAGTGGTAGAGCAGCTGATTCGTAATCAGCAGGTCGTCGGTTCAACCCCGACCGCTGGCTTATTAATATTATTGAAGAAATTATCAATTTATTGATTAAATAAAATCTCCTTCGTTATCACCAGTCCCCATTCTGTCCCCATAAAAAATAAATAGTACGGAATCAATATACAGATTATCAATGCAAACCGTTTGGCCGCTCCGGGAAAAAAGGAATATTATGGAATACTCAAGGTAATACGTTAGAAATAATACAAGAACACTATAGAGTCTTCACCAGAGCGCCACCACGCGAATATTTAAGCATGATTAAGGTAATTAGCTAGGTGATATAGAATAAGGCGCGCCATGAGGGCGCACCGATGACCATTCCAGCCTTGCAAGGAAAAATTATAACATCCTCTGTACAATAGACTCCGGGCTTAGGTGGCAAGACACCCATTCGATCAATTCCGGACTGCCTGCATTGAACGGCCCCTCTATTTCTTCCAGGTGCCCCACATCCAGAGCCAAGCAAGGTGATAGGGCATAGTGGATGTAAAATTTGCCGTCCTGGGCCTTATACAACGATTCCTTAACCTTTTCCTCAGGGTAATCTAATACGCCGGATTCCAGGTTACCGATAAACTTCATTCCGTTAGTTGTAGTTTTTTTCATTTTTCCAAATCTCCTTTTTGGGTTTATTTTTTACTGTTCATGCATCTTGAATATCAAAATGCTTTTCTAGGACATCATACAGCCGTTCCCTCTCAAGGAAAGCTAGAACGGCGCTCTTGGACAGAGGGTTTATGGTTTCACCCTTTTTGCCTGTGTTACCTGTGTTATAGGAATGGTAATGATACCTAAAATAACTCCCTTTAAAAGTCTTATACAGAATCCAGCCTGAATCCAATTCAACACACTCACCGTCTTCAGTTTGGTAGTAATCCTTTTTGCTACGGCATATTTCAATAGAGGCATCTGTATTGTAACGCTTGCCTTTTATTATGGCGATCATATTTGAGATTCCTTCTTGCCCGGCAACGGGGTGTATTTCCCTGGCCTGGCATAATTCTTCACCAGTTCACCTATTTCAGCCCGGATAACATCTTGAACGCTATTGAGTGGTTTACCAAACAACAAAGGCGGCAACCTATCGGACATTGATTCCATACCGGCCGTTACCGCAATTACGCGCGCGGTCCATTCCTTTTCTATGTCCGGCCAGGCAACCAAATTGCCTTTTAGCTGATCTGCTTTTAACGTTTCATTGCTTGCTTTACTCCACCAGTATTTACGTTTAGCTTCGTTTATGGATTCATCACCCGACTTGGCCGCGGCCCGTTCTTCCGCTATGTTTTCCCACCACCAATCGAAAACAGCCTTTGCATCAAAAGAATTTACCCCGGACTTCGGGCAACCCATTGCATGCCAAGCATTTACAGTTCGGGGTGTTACATTAAATAGGTCTGCAATTTCTTTAGTTGATAACTTTCTCATTCTACCTTCCTTTCTATTCGTTCCCTCAGGGAAGAGGGAAGTAAGATTTTCTTCCCACAAGTGGACAAATTCCGCGCTTTTCTTAGCCGCGCAGGGTCCGCCCTGCTGGAAGGACCCGTGCCTTTCGGCACGAGCCCCCAGTCTGTTATTACAGCTTTGTAATTCCATACTCTGCACGGATGTTTTCCTGGAGTGCCTTGACCTCTTCAGGTTTTGGTATCTCGAGCAACCCGGCCAACGGGCTGTTGAAAACATTTTCTTGAAAGGCACCTGCCATACAAGCCGCCGCATGGTAACGATTCAATAGTTGAACAATGTGATCGTCCCCAAGAGTCTGAGCCTTGATCTCATCGAACACAGCGTTGTGTAGCATCCTCTGACAACCATTCCTGATATTGACTGCCTGTTGAATCTTAGTCGATACAAGCCCTTGAGCACGAATACAGGCATTGATCAGATCTTCATGATGCTTCAGGTTCTTCTCTGCATCCCGGTGCTTTCTTTTGGCATCGGCCAACTGCTCCTTGGTTATCTCGCCCATCGCATGCCGTTCAAATGCATGATCCAGGTCCTTTTTGCATTCATCGACGACCATCCGTAATCCAGACAATTTAGAGCGGGCATCTTCCTGATTATTCTGCAATGACACCATCTGAGCATTAGCCTGGTCATAATTGGCCTTGGCCTGTACGGCGTTCCGCTTTAATTGCTCAATATCCACAGGCTTTCTCGGTCTAGGCATATTATTTATCCTCCTTCGACTCGTATATCCCGACGCGGCCTTGATCCTTGGCTTTCAGATAGGATTTAAAGCTATCCCGATCTCCATTGAACTCTTTCCGGGTGTCCGCATTCTGCCAAAGAGCATTGACGCGCTCATCCAGAATGAATGCATCAACATCACCCTTATATGATGTTCTGATATTGGCATCCTGTTTCCAGATTTTCATAGCCTGGGCCTCTGAGCGCTTGTGTTCCTCATACGCGGCCAGGTTCCCGAACTCCGAACGAACGGCAGCATCTGCCTTCCAATTTAAAATGATTTCCTCTGCTAATTTTCCATCTTGTGACATGATCGTGTTTCCCCTTTCATTTTTCATTTATTTTGAGTTTTTGAAAATAAATCTGTTTGGTTATCCGGCCCTTAGTTAGGGGCCTCTTATGACACTCATAAAAATCCCCCTTCATCGGTTAAAATTCCATGGGCCGGCAACTTGGCCGGTATCGTTTTTCAAATTGTCCGTAGAAAATTGCTCGAATTGTCTGACTTGTCTGCTAACACTGGATTGGTGCAGGTTTGCGGGTGCAGACTTCATGTCTGCAATGTCTGAGTTGTCTGCAAGACATCCTGTCCCTTGCAGACATTGCAGACTTTGTTTTTCCAATGTCTGCGCTTGCGAATCCTCACCAGTGCTGACCTCGCAGACATCTCGGACAATTCGAACTTGTTTTAATAGACTATTTATTTTTTTATCCCATTGCAGACATTTCACAGATCGGCGTCCGTTGGCTGTAAACGCTCTATCCGGTATAGTCAGACCCAAAGACCGCAAAAATGCGCCCATTGCATGGGGTGAACTTATCTCGACATGCTCCGGGCAACCCCGACTGTATCGTTCATGAATATAACCAACCGCAAGCCTTCCAGAATCCAATTCAGGTTTTAATGCTTCCAGGGTCCGGGCAAGGTGTATGTTCTGTTCATTAATCTCAGGTGTTGCCTCGGTATCGTCAGAGACGAGCCCCCGCGCGGCGTCCACGGTATGACCCATGTAAAATTCAGCGCAGGCGATACCTCGGTTAATGCCTTGCAAATCAAGAACAGTTCCGGGCTCTTCCTCTTCATAGAAAGCATGTAAACAGTGAAGAACACCCGCCATACGCAAGGCGGCCCCTACTATTTTAGGGATAAACCCGCGCAGGATCTTAGGGAGATCAAAACGTGTCGATCGTATATCATTTGCCCAATCAAAAAACCGTTTTTGAGCCTCGGGATTAAGCCGGATTACTCGCGGGCTCCATTCCGGATCAGATATAATGTTATCTGCCCACGCCATAGCATTTCTGAGCGGGATGTCCCAAAAAACACGATTCGTTTCTTCCCAACTTTCATTGGTAAGCTCCCGGACCTGGTCAATTTCAAAAGTAAATAAGAATCTATAAACCGTACCATCAGACAGATAGCGGCCATTATCGCCAGCAAAGGTTATGGCAAATGTTTCGGGCTGAATACCACCGATAATTGAAATGCAAGAACCCTCAATAAATTTTGAACCAGATACCCGCACAAGACGAACAACCGAACCGTCATATAAAGACAGCCAAGCTTCACGATCAGTTCCTTTACCGGCCTTGTATTGATTCTGACCACCGATAAAGGCTGACAATTCATCGAAATAACATAACGTTCCGCCGTGCCCTGAAATATCTGACCTTATTCCCTCTGTTGTAGGGTCTGTGGTTACATACCCACGCTCACGCGGCGGTGGTGGTGTTTGCTTCTTGTCTTTGGGTGAGAGGAGGTCCCATTCACTACAGGCCTGCTTGTATTCCCTGTAAGCCTTTGCCTGGACCTCATAAATCGTCCGCATCATCATCTTGACAGGCGGGGTTTTGCCTTCGCCGGACGCTCGGATATCACAGATCCACAAGATAAGCGGTTCCTTCCATGATTTTTTTGGAGATACAATAACGGTTCGACCCAGCACGGATGCCATTATTGACATTGCAACACCTAGCAATGGTGTCGGGCTCGTGGCGCATGAGCGCGCCAATTGGTTCAAGCTCTCTGGCAGTTCATACGGAAAAATCCACCAGGGACAAGGTTTTTTAGGAAAAAGTTCGCGCGCCCGGTTCCATTTATCGAACTGGGTATCTTCAGTCTCTTCCAGGTCCTCAGGCACATACTCCGGGGTATTCTCGATGATCTTTAAAAGCTCTTCCTTGGTGCCGCCGCGCTCGATCCAATCGGCAACATCTTCAGAATAGCCTAGGCCCGGCAAGGAAACAACTTTCAAAGACTTGACATATGCTGTAATTTCAGATACTATTCTGTTACAGTATTTCTTGCCTGGTTCATCATTATCGGACAGGATTACAAAGTGTTTCCTATCAAACGTTTCATTGTAGTTTTCAGACCATCGGCCCCCGCTCCCACCGGGTGCCGTGGTGCCTACAATTTCCGGTGGTAGCTTCAAGCCATTAACAGCATCAGCACATTTCTCACCCTCAACATAAATAACCGTGTGTGCCGCCAGGACATCGGGCAGGTTGTATAAGACCTCTGGCACCTTGCCTGGGATCTCCTGGCCGTTCTCAATACGAAATTGCCGTATGTCTTTACCGCCGCCTTCATAATCCCATCTCCGAACAATCCCGACCGGCTGCCCGGATTCATCACGGTAGACATAATCAGCCGTATGTTTCCGGGTCCCGGTTTTGGCTTTCTTCTGTTGCCCGGCAGGAAGATATTTCTTCATGAGTCCGGCAACGTCTGTGCTTTCGATCTTGCAAAAAACATCAAGTATATCCCCGCCGGGCATCCAATCTTGTCGAACAAAGACATGTTCAACATTCCCCGCATTATCCAAGCGCACAACCAACCGGTCATCACCGACCGGCGCGCCATTCAGGAAATTAGGTCCGCACATCTCGTGAGCGTTTTTCTTTTTGAGTAGGGGAAGATACTCGCGTTTGAATTTGTCTTGAAGAATTTCCTTCAGTTGTTCGATATTATTCATTTTCCCCTCTCATCCCTGTTAAAGCTGTGTGCTCTTATCTTCCAGAAACTTAATCAATGATTCCACGGGATAGGCAATTCTTCTTTTCCCGATACGTACTCGATCCTTTACGCCTTTCCCCATGCAATCCAGGTTTGCCATAGTTCTGGGATTCAATATTCCACCGGAAAATTTGCCGACTTCGCTTCTTGCTACCAAAGCCGACGGCCACTGTTCTGCCATTTTTGTAAAATCAAAATTTGCTCGTTTCATAAAAAAAACCTCCGTTCTTATTTTGTGATCACGGATGTAATCTTATGAAAACAAACGTAAAGAATCTTGGGAAACAAATGCGGCACTTATTTCCCTGATAAGGTTGGCTTTGGGAAATGTTTTAGAAACGGGTTCTGAAAATTCTATTTCATAAAACCAGCATATTGAAATTTTTTAACACATTAAGATATTTATTTTTTAGCAGCAATTAGATTATTATTTTCATCATACAATGAGTCTATTTCTCTCTGAACTTCCGAAGCGGCCTTTACAGCCTGTTGAGCTTTTTTATAGAGTTTTTCTACTGTTGCAGAGTGATCCCCACTACCGATCATATCTTTACCAATGTCATAAAATATGCTTCCCTTTTGACCCCTGGTACGGGTTTCCATTTCTTCACGAACCCTATCATAAACAACCATCATAAAACTGAAAGAGTGTCTATATCTGTCCTCAAACGTGGAAAAACATCGAGCATCATTAAATCCCAAAGCGTTCTTAATCATAACGCCAGCTTTGCCGGTTGGTGGATTCAATTCTAATATTTTTTCTGAGGATCGCCCTAGATACCTCATAACCCATTTTGGTAAGCTCTTTTCGGCTTTCCAACATTCATTAATTTTTTTCCATGCTAATAAGGGGTTTTTAGGCACTCCATCTTCAAAATCATCTAGTTCATAATTAAAATCGAGCATTATTTCTTTATCCATTCAAGTGACCCTTTTTGGAATTTGGTTGCTGGTTTTACTCTCTGTATTTAAGAATTTCTCAAGATTTTTCACTGCATCCTGCATGGTATTTTGCCCAAGGTGGGAATACCTTTCTGTCATTGCAATTGTACTATGTCCAAGCAGTTCTTTTACTGTGTAAAGATCTGTTCCATTTTCAACCAGCCATGAAGCATATGTATGCCGTAGGGTGTGAAAAACTACTTTGTCGCGCCTGTCAGAAATGCCCTTATTCAAATTAAGATCATTGATTACACGGTCGAAGGTTTTGGAGATTTCCCTTTGAGGTTTTCCTTTATTATCTTTGAAAATATACTCTTCTGGTTGACCTCTTTTTAATTCATCGAACATTTCTTTAACGTCTTGCGTCATGTATCCTTTTCGATTTTTACTTGTTTTCGTATCTCTAACGGTAATTAATCCCTTATCAATTAAAAGATCCTTCCATTTTAAGTTGAAAATTTCCCCGGCCCGCAAGCCACAACGAAGGGATATTAACGAAACATCATGAACTTGCTGACTTCGGACTTTCAGGGCATTAAGTAGGTGATTGGCTTCATCCTTGGTTAAAAACCTCATGCGCCGGTTATCAACGGACGGTTTTTTGATCTTTGATACGGGATTGTCTTTTTCATAGAGGTTTAAAATCCTTGCAAGGTTGAAAACTTGCCGTATGACCGCCAGGCAATACTGAATGCTTCTGGGTGAAAGATTTTTGACCGACATATTCTTTTTGATGCGTTCAAGGTCAAGGGGTGATACTTTCTTCAATGGCTTATCTCCAATAACTGGACATATCCATTTTTTATACATTGATTTTTCATTTCTGTATGAATTGTGAGACTTGTTATCTTTAGCCTGGGGTAGGTAGGTGTCACTAAAAAATGTATTGAATGTCATCTCGTTAACCTTGGCCAGTCTTTTTTCTTCCTTATTTTGTTCTCGCTGTTCAGATAATCGCGACGGACCTTGGCATTTTTTGGCATTCTCTTTCAATTCACACAGTCTATTAAAGGCCCCCTCTGCGGTTTTTCCTTCACTGGCCCACCCAAAACCTTCCTCCATTCGTTCACCATCAACCTGGTATCTGATTGAGAAGTATTGATCATATTTAACGCCATGCTTCCGGGTAGGGTGCTTGCGATACCTGACCCCCCGATATTTCGTTTTTTGCCATTTAGTCCCCATCTTTTTATCTGTCCCCATTCTGTCCCCATAAAATTAATGAAACAGTAGTTTTTTAAATGACACAATATGAACATATATATCTTATAAAACCAGTAATAGTCAATAGTTAAATGATGCTAGGTGAGATTGGATGAAATGCATAAAAACTGATTCGTAATCAGCAGGTCGTCGGTTCAACCCCGACCGCTGGCTCCATGCTTTACGGGTTTTAAATATGCTTCTGCTAACGAATTACTAACTCTTGACCAAAAAACA
>JAFGIF010000188.1 GCA_016929755.1 Deltaproteobacteria bacterium
ATTAACACAAGGCTGACATAGATCACAAAAAAGAAACCCCGGTCGCCTTCTATTTCCATCCCGAAAAGTGAAGCAGCCGGCAGCGTAATGCCCATGGTTCCCTGTGTAAGGCTCTCCCAGTGGATGAGGATGTATTCGATGATGAACTGCCCGGCCAGGGTTGCAATTGTGAGATACAGACCCTTGAGCCTTCCGGAAGGTATCCCGAAAATCATGCCCACCAGCGCTGTAACAAGGCCGGCGGCAGGGACACAGATCCAGAATGGAAATCCCAGGCGTGTGGCCAGGATTGCGCCGGCATAGGCTCCTACCCCGAAGAAGGCACCATGACCCAGCGAAATCTGACCTGTAAATCCGATAAGGATATTGAGCCCGAGCGCGGCAATGGCAGCGATCCCGATCATGTTGAGTACATACAGGAAGTAGGGCCCGCTGATAAACGGCAGCACTCCGAAGAGGCACAACAGGCCGATCCACATCCACAGCCTGCCGAAATCGGTTTCAAAGATAGAGATCTGTTGCTCGTAGCGTTCTTTTATGTTCCCGCATGGGTGAAGTTGCAGTTTGCGCATATTCTCCTCCCTATACCCGCTCAATCTCGACAAGCCCGAATAACCCGTAGGGTTTTATCAGCAGGATGAACACCAGTATAACGTACGGCAACACATCCCGCAGCGATGGTGAGATATATCCGCCGATAAAGGTCTCCAGCAGCCCGATGATGATTCCTCCGATGATTGCGCCCCCGATGCTGTCGAGCCCCCCCAGAATCACGACCGGAAAGACCTTCAGGCCGATGGCGCTGATTTCGTGGACATTGGTCCCGTTGATGATGCCGAGCACAATACCGCTCATCCCGGCAACCAGCGCGGCAATGGCCCATGACAGGGCGAAGACCTTCCTGACATGTACCCCCAGAGACAGTGCTGCCGTCTGGTTATCAGCAACAGAACGCATATAGATGCCCTGCGAGGAAAATTTAAAAAACAGCCCGAAGAGCATCAGAAAGATGATGCCGATACAAGACGAGGCAACATAAACCGGAGGAACATAGATAGCACCCAAGTGCAGGGCAAGGCCCTCAGGCAGAAAATCAGGATAGGTATGGAGGTTGCCTCCGAAGATGAACAAAAGCAGACCCTTGAACATTGCAGACAGACCCACCGTGAGCATTATGACAAATATGAGCTGCTCTCCGATGAGCGGACGCAAAAAAATACGCTCCACGAGAAACCCGAGCACAAAACAGCCTACAAGTGTTATTAAAAAAGCCAGCAGTATCGGCAGGTGCATCCAGGTGGACAGCACGAGGAATATGAACGCCCCGATTGCCAGGAGTTCACCATGGGCAAAGTTGAGAACGCTCGAAGATTTGAAAATCATCACAAATCCCATTGCTGACAGACCGTAGAGCAACCCGATACTGAGTCCGTTCACAAGAAGTTGGAAGAAAAAATCCATGCTCGTCTCCTACGCAACCGTTATTACTTTTATTTTTGTCTGGATCATGCCTACATGCCCGTCGCGGTAACGAACCTTTCCCTTAACATCGAGTTCTTCTTTCCCGGTGTACATGGCTTCGATAAGATCGAGATATAGACCATATACAAACCGCCTGCGCACTTTTCCCGTCCGGGTAAGTTCTTCATCATCCGCGTCAAGGAGCTTGTAGAGCAGGATAAATTTACGAATTTTCATAGGCTCGGGCAGCTGGGTATTCACAGCTTTTACCTCTTCCAGGATAAGTCCCTCTACCTCCGGTCTCTGAGAGAGGTCGGTATAGGTCGTGTATGGAATCATGCGCTCCTCGGCCCAGTTACCGACGTTGCCCATGTCGATATTAACAAGTGCGGTAATAAATGGCCGGCCTTCTCCGAAGATCACGGTTTCTTTGATGAACAGAGAAAATTTCAGCCGTGTCTCGATGAAGTCCGGTGAAAAGGCATTGCCCTGTTTGTCACGGATAATATCCTGTTTACGTCCGATAATCAGGAGATGGCCGTCTTCATCTAAATAACCAGCGTCACCGGTCAACAACCAGCCGTCATTAAAGGTTTCCTGGGTTGCCTCAAAATCATTATAATATCCCGCAAAAACAGTATCACTGGAAACCATTACCTCCTGGTCATCCGAAATTTTGACCAGCATATCCGGCAACGGTTTTCCCACGGTCTCCAGCTTTACCTCGTCATCGGGCTGAATCTGAAAAATACCGCTGGTCTCGGTCAAACCGTAGCACTGTTTGAGATTCACGCCTACCGCCCTGAAAAAACGAATGACATCCGGGCTTATAGGGTGTCCCCCGGTGAACGCACTGACAAATCCGGAGCATCCCACCCTGTCGAGCAGGGGCTTGAATACAATGAGTGATGCCAGAGCGCCCACAATCTTCAGATAGACCGGCACACGTTTTCTCTCTGTCTCGCATGCAACAAGGGCTGACCCGATCTTTTCCGCCAGGGCAAAAAGCTTTCTATTGATGAACGAGGCATCGTCCATTTTCACCCGTATCCTGGAAGCAAGATCCTCCCAGAAGCGGGAAGAGGTAATGATAATTGATGGCCCCACCTCCCGGAAGTCTTCCAGAATCGTATCATTGGTTTCAGGAAAATTCATGACCATACCGCCCACAAGCGTCACCCCCACGCCCCACATCTGGTCGACGATCCACGCTGGAGGGCTCATTGACATCCAGTTGGAGCCGATCCCTATGGGCTCACTCGCAAGCCAGCTTTTTGCCATTGAAGTAAAATTTCTGTGGGTAAGCATGGCGAGTTTGGCGATACCGGTAGTGCCCGAAGTCATGATCATCAGGGCAACCTCATCGACTTTTCCCCTGCCCAGCCGTTTCTCAAACAACTCCGGATTCTCGGCTTCATGTTTTTCTCCGATCTCCAGCAGTTCTCGAAAGCTGATCAGCCACTCGTTGTCCCGATAGTTTCTCATCCCGGTCGAATCAACGTAGATGATCTTGCTGAGATGAGGGAGTTTTTCTTTCTGATCTATGAGTTTGTCCACCTGCTCCTGGTCCTGCGCAACCACAAACCTCGCGTGGGCCCTGTTCAGTGCGGAGACGATTTCGGATGTTATGGCCGAAGTGAACAGATTCAGGCTGACGGCCCCGGCAGCCTGTGCCCCGATTTCGCTGAACAGCCATTCCGGATGGTTATCCATGATAATGCCGATATTATCCTTATCCTTCAGCCCCAGTGTAATCAGGCCCAAAGCGGTATGTTTCACATATTCGAAGTAATCCTTCCAGGTATAGGTCTGCCAGATACCGTATGCCTTTTCGCGAATAGCGACCTCGGTGTTCCCCAATGTTTGGGCCTGCCTGGCTAGTATCTGCGGCAACGTGCATTGCACCAGTTCCGCTATGAATTCTTCGCTGTGTTTTTTGACTTGTACCTTTCTTGTCATTTCAATCAATCCATCTTAAATCGAAACCCTATGCATCCAAAGAGAGATCAGTGGTCTCCCCGAGGTAGGCCTTAATCACTTCCGGGTGAATCTGGATATCTTCCGGTAAACCCTCTGCAAGCTTTTCACCAAAATTCAGCACCATGATCCGCTGGGAGATACTCATGATAATGGACATATCATGTTCAACCAGGATCATGGTCTGGCCCCAAGCCTCGTTCAACTCCATGAGGAAGCGGACCATATCCTCCTTTTCTTCCAGGGTCATGCCGGCAAAAGGCTCGTCAAGCACGAGCAGTTTCGGCTCCAGGGCCAGCGCCCGGCCAAGTTCGACACGTTTGCGCATCCCATATGGCAGAGATCCCACCAGTTCTTTACGGACATGCTGTATCTCCAGAAAATCGATAATTTCCTCTAAAATCAGGCGGTGGCGGACCTCTTCTTTTTTTACCGACGGCCAGAACAGGCTTGCCAGACCAAAATTGTATCTGCAGTGAATATGGCGCGCAAGCAGCATGTTATCAAGTACACTCATCCCCGGGAACAGCTCTATATTCTGGAATGTTCTGCCGATCCCAAGCTTGGTCAGTTCGTGAGTCGAATAATTTCCAAGGTCAACCCCGTTAAAGATAATCCGGCCGGAACTGGGCTTATAATAGCCGGTGATACAGTTGAGCAGGCTTGTCTTGCCTGCTCCGTTAGGGCCGATAACAGCAATCAGTTCACCTGTTTCCACATGCAGATCCACATTGCTGATTGCCTTGATCCCGCCGAAATTCAGACAAAGATCACAGACCTCAAGCTCGGCACGCACTTGATCCATCTTGGAAGAGGCAAATATTCTCGGTTGACCGCGATATGCTCTCACGTCATAGCACCCCTTTACTTAAGGATCTGAATCTTTTCCTTGCCCGGAACATAAAAATTCGTCAGGGGCGTAAATGTTCCATCTTCATGTACCTGAACAATCCTGGCGGTAAAGGATGCACCGTGATCGTCTTTGGTATAAGTGATGTTGGGTACGAGTCCCCCGAAATCTTCATTCTTAAACGACTCCATGGCCTTGTTTATGTTCTCGGGATTGATCTTGCCGTAGCGCTCCTGTGCGCGTATGAATGCCCGCTCCATAATCATGGCTACCACAACCCCTTCCCAGTAGGAGGCATCGAAAGAATCCACGGTCTTGTACCTGTCCATCAGCTGCTTGAGCATTTTGATACCGTCGGAATCATCAACCGGAAGTCCTCCTGGAAACTGCATCCTCAGCCGGTCCCTGATCAGGCCGCCGCCCATCTTGAAGAAGTCCGGATCAGTGGATGTCCAGGTCCCCAGAAACACCGGGTCGTAATCGATACGGTCTGCACTCTTGAAAGCCGAAATAATGGCGGCCGGCAACATCTGCATGAATACATACTGAGCGCCCTCATTTTTCAAACGCAACAGTTCGGTTGTCAGATCTACGGTCTTTGCCGGAAACTCTTCTATGGAAACAATATCGATATTTTTTGATTTTGCATATTCCATGCTGGGCTTGTGAATAGAACGGCCATAAGCATTGTTATAGGTCAGCAGCCCCACCTTGGGAGGGCCATCGCCTTTATGGATTGCTAAAATGTATTCCAGCACAGCATAACAGTCCAGCTTGTAGCTGCCGAATGGCAGGTACATATAGTCGATGGGCTCCTGAAGAATCTCCCAGGCCGTGGAATAATTGATAGCGGGTATTTCATAGCGCTTGATTATGGGCTTTGCCGCAAGCCCTGCCCCAGCGCTCCACGTGGCGATCATATCCACTTTGTCCTGCACGGCGAATTTTCTTACAGCTGCAACCGCCTCGGGCACCTTGTATCCGGTATCCGCGAGAATCAGATCGATCTTGTTACCAAAAACCCCGCCCTTGGTTTCGTTTACATAATTAAAGTAATCCTGTTGACCCTTGGCATGGTACTGGCCCCAGGTGGAAGCAGGGCCGGTCAGGTTGATCGCCGCCCCAACTTTGATGTCTTTTGCCTGTGCGGTAGCGCTAATACCACCGCAGATCATCGCCATCGCAACTCCTGCAATGACTAGTAACTGACTTTTCCTTTTCATAACCATTCTCCCCCTTTTTTCCGATGCATTTTACATTCAAACCATGCTTTCCCATGGTTGTATGTGCATAAAAAAAGCCGTAGGTAGACCGAAATCGGGTCCACCTACGGCTTTTTTCTTCTTTGATCAGGTCAAAAGCTCAGTAGGCAGACCTAATCAAAAAAGAAAAAATTGATGCTGTTTATATTTATGTATTCAATAGCCATAGAAACTGGGGTTTAAAGAAATCATTTAAAGAAGTCAAGTAAAAAGTAAAACCAGTTTTAAGAGGCGCTGGGGAAAGGGACAACCGGGAAGGAAAGCCAGGCACTTATTTTTTAACATGAAAGCGTATCACTCGTAGTTGTAGCTGCCAGGTGAAATCTCGCTTGAATCCAGCTCTCTGCTATAGCTCGTAACAGTGGCAGGTTTTCCAATAGAACTCGAATCGGCGGCAATCGCTCTTGATATTGCAGAATCCGTGTACACCCTGCCGTACAAGTTGTTCAAGTATCTCTCGTCGTGTCAAACAGATCATTTCCACATTTACCTTGTAATATCGATCAGCTCCAGTATAACCGGTTGAACATGAGAGCGTCCGGCTCTTCCAACCCGTATTGATCCCTAATTCTGCGTTTAGTACAATGGTGATACCTGATTGTAAATCAGGTAAAATATGTATTTCGATAGGATTTAGACCCTATTCACTTGACAGACTTTTTCTTACATGGACTGAGAGTGTTTCGATCTATTTTCATTGTCGTGCATTTATAATGCAGGGCCTTACTATTGACTACCCCGGATATATCCATTAGAGATATGGATCACATAGACGGGAGAGAAGCGTATGCCGAAATCATTGACACAAAAAATAATCGATGCTCATAACCTGCAGGAAACCCAGAATGAATATGCCCTGCGCATCGATCAGACCCTCACCCAGGATGCAACCGGCACCATGGCCTATCTGGAATTCGAAGCAATCGGGCTTGAGCGGGTGAAAACCGAGCTGTCGCTCAGTTACGTGGATCATAATACATTGCAAACCGGCTTCGAAAACGCCGACGATCACCGGTTTCTGCAGGACATCGCCAGGAAATACGGCATCTATTTCTCCAGGCCGGGTAACGGCATCTGCCACCAGGTTCACCTGGAGAGATTCGGTGTGCCTGGTAAAACACTGCTCGGCTCCGACAGCCATACGCCCACCGGGGGTGGAATCGGCATGCTGGCAATTGGTGCCGGAGGTCTCGATGTAGCCTCCGCCATGGCGGGTATGCCATTTTCAATCGCCAAACCCAAAGTGGTAAATATCGTGTTGAGATCGGCGTTAAAGCCCTGGGTGAGTGCAAAGGATGTTATCCTGGAAGTGTTGCGCAGATTAAGCGTCAAAGGCGGCGTTGGAAAAATCATCGAATATTCCGGGGAAGGTGTCAAAACATTGAGCATACCGGAGCGGGCCACTATCACCAACATGGGGGCCGAACTCGGGGCGACAACCTCCATTTTTCCCAGTGACGAGGTGACCAGAGCATTTCTGTCAGCCCAGGGCAGAATTGAAGCCTGGCAGGAACTCGGCCCGGATAAAGGTGCTCTCTATGACGAAACCATTGGGATAGATCTTTCTTTGCTCGAACCGCTTGTTGCATGCCCGCACAGCCCGGACAATGTCGTGGGTATAGCCGAACTTGCAGGCACAAAGGTCGACCAGGTGCTGATCGGATCGTGCACGAATTCATCGCTCAAGGACCTGCTGATGGTGGCATCGGTTCTCAAGGGCAGAAAAGCGCACCCGGACATCAGCCTTGCAATTGCTCCCGGATCAAAACAGGTGCTCGAGATGCTCGCCGGATCGGGGGCACTGAACAACATGATCGCTTCAGGCGCACGCATACTCGAAAGTGCATGCGGGCCGTGCATCGGTATGGGCCAGTCGCCCAGTTCAAACGCTGTTTCAATAAGAACATTCAATCGCAACTTTAAAGGCCGTTCCGGCACTGCCTCGGCCGGAATCCATCTTACATCCCCGGAAGTTGCCGTAGCCTGCGCATTGACCGGCAAGTTCTCAGATCCCAGAGACCTTGGTGACTATCCCCGAATAGATATACCTGAAAAATTCCAGGTAGACGACTCCATGATTCTCCCTCCGGCTGAAAACGGCGGTCCAGTGGAAATCAGGCGCGGCCCCAACATCAAACCACTCCCGCTTAGAGAGCCCATGCAGGACATGATCGAGGTTGAGGTGCTGCTCAAGTTGGAAGACAATATCACCACCGATGATATCATGCCGGCCGGCTCGAAAATTCTGCCCTTGAGGTCAAATATTGAGGCTATTTCGCAATTCGTATTTTCCGGCATCTATCCGGATTTTGCCTCATTAGCGAAAGATGCCGGTTCCGGCTGTATTATCGCCAGGGAAAACTACGGCCAGGGATCGTCTCGCGAACATGCCGCGCTGGCGCCCATGTATCTGGGTGTCAAGGCTGTTCTGGCCAGGTCTTTTGCCCGTATTCACCGCTCAAACCTGATCAACTTCGGTATCCTGCCGATCATCATCGACGAGGATACCTACACTTCACTTAAGCCCGCAGAAAATATCAGGATCAGTAATATCCTTTCCGCCCTCCGGGGTGAATCTTCTTTGGAGGTGATCTCACTGGGTACCGGCAAAAAGCTCACCTGTGAGATCAATCTCTCACAGCGTGAGGCAGTGATCCTGAAAACGGGCGGTCTACTAAACTTTATCAAATCAAAGATAGGAAACTGACATGTCAACTGATGTAAGAACTCGTTTTGCACCATCTCCAACCGGATATCTGCATATCGGCGGCGCTCGCACAGCATTGTTTTCCTGGCTGTATGCCAGGCACACCGGCGGCAAATTCATCCTGCGGATCGAAGATACCGACGCGCAACGCTCATCGCAAGAGTTAAGCGAAGAAATACTCAAAGCCATGCAGTGGCTGGGCCTGGACTGGGATGAAGGGCCCTTCTATCAGTCGGATAATATCGAACTGTATAAATCCTACGTAAATAAACTGCTTGAACAGGGACAGGCCTACTGGTGCGAGTGCAGTCCTGAAGATCTCAAGAACATACGCGAGCAGGCTCAGAGTGAAGGCCGAAAGCCCAAATACGACGGTTCCTGCCGCAAAAAGGGCCTCGGCCCAGGTCCTGGCAGAGTTGTACGTTTTGCGGCACCGCAAGGAGGTCTGACCTCCTTCGAAGACCTGATCAAGGGCCACATCGCGGTGGATAACGACGAGCTCGACGACCTGGTTCTTTTACGCTCGGACGGAATGCCCACATATAACCTCACGGTGGTGATCGACGATGCCGAGATGAACATAACACATGTCATCCGGGGTGACGATCACGTAAACAATACCCCCAAGCAGATCCAGATCTACCAGGCCCTGGGGCTTGATGTTCCCATCTTCGCCCATGTGCCCATGATCCTGGGCTCCGACAAGACAAGGCTTTCCAAACGTCACGGTGCCACCTCGGTCATGGCGTACAAGGACATGGGGTATCTGCCTGAGGCCATGGTCAACTACCTGGTACGGCTTTCCTGGTCACATGGTGATCAGGAAATATTCACGCCTGAAGAGCTGATCGATCTTTTTGACATAAAAGATGTAGGCCGCAGCGCAGCGGTTTTCAATCCCGAGAAGTTTTTGTGGCTCAATCATCACTATATCAAAAACGGCGACAGTAAAAGGCTGGCCGCTTTGTTAAAGGATTTCGTAGAGAAACAGGACTACCCTGTACCTGATGATGTCTACCTCGAACAGGTGGTCATCGATGTGCGTGAACGCACCAAGACCCTGGCCGATATGATCGATTTCGGCGAATTCTACTTCAGGGAAATTGAGGCTCCCGCAGAGCTTCAGCTCAAGTTTTTCACGCCCGAACTCAAGGAGATCATGCAGATGGTCGTGGAAAAACTCTTTAGCGTCGATTTCTCAGACAAAGAACAAGTCGAGCAGGCCTTTGTCTCGGTGCTGGAATCCTTTGACATCAAGTTCAAAAAAATCGCCCAGCCCATACGGGTGGCTCTCACCGGAAAAACGGTTTCGCCCGGACTGTTCGAAATTATCATGACTCTCGGAAAGGACACGACCTTGCGTCGCCTGCGCAGAGCATTGGAATATATGAAGGAGGTTTGATGACAACCAGGCAGTTTTCACTACTGGCGGTTTTCATGGCCCTGGTGGCGGTAGCCACCATGATCGTGCGCATACCCATCCCTCAGACAACCGGATACATGAACCTCGGAGATACAATGGTGCTGCTTTCGGGTGTTTTTTTCGGTCCGTTGGGCGCATTCATGGCCGGAGGCATCGGCTCGGCCCTGGCAGACATCATGGGAGGATATCCGCAGTGGGCGCTGTGGACACTGATAATCAAAGGCATTGAGGGCATGCTTATAGGCTTGCTGATCGCCCTGCTGCGAGTCAGATCAGGAAAAATATCCATATCCATGGTAGCCTGTTTTGTACTGGCAACCGCCTGGATGGTGCTGGGTTACTTCGTGGCCGAGGCCATCATGTATGATCAGAAGGCCGCCCTGGCGGAAGTACCGGCCAATATCATGCAGGCCCTGGGAAGTGTTATACTGGCAAGCCTGCTCTTCCCGCTCTTTTATCGTGTTATAAACGGCATCAAAAAATAAGCATGTAGCCCCTATGATCGATGTTATTCAGATTCCGACCACCAGGTTCACACTGCTGAGCTATATACTCAAGGACCAAGAGACCGGCGAAGCGCTGGTCATCGATCCTCCCAAAGAGATCGGCCGTTGGCTGGAGAGAGAAACATTGAACATCCTGGCCGTGATCAACACCCACACTCACCCGGACCACACCCAGGGCAACCTCTTTTTTCACGGTGGAATTCCCATCCTGGCGCACCCTGCAGAGAAAAGCTTTATGCTTCGCGCGATAAACTCAATATACACTTTGCTTTCAAGCCGCAAAACCCAGCCGAAGATAGATTTTTCGCTCAATGAGGGCAACCATCTCAGCCTGGGTGATACCACTATCGAAGTAATCCACACTCCCGGGCATTCACCCGGTTCGGTCTGCCTTTACTGGCCGGGCAACCTGATCGCGGGCGACACGGTCTTTGCAGTAGGCATCGGCCGCAGTGATATTCCCGGCGGCAACAACACCATGATGAAGCAGAGCCTGGAGCGTATTCTTGAACTGCCCGAAGATACTTTGCTCTGGCCGGGACATTTCTACGACGAGAAGTATTGCGCACGTTTGAGGGACAGCAGACGAACCATTGTCTGGTGCATGAACAACTTATTGTAATTTTTTAACGCCCATTGACTTCTGAAAAAGCATCAAAACTGTTTCCATATGCCAAACATAACGCTATATTGAGATTCATAAACAAACTCGGAGGCAATATCATGAAAAGTCGATGTTTGTTTTTTCTGTTGATGCTTCTCTTTATATCTTCTCCAGGGGCATTTGCCTGGCAACTTGATTCCAGGGACATCCTCGACCACATTGATGATCTATTCCGCGGGCAGTCGAGCTACGGCACATCCTCCATGAAGGTAGTCACATCCCATTATACCCGCGAAATGACACTGGAAGCCTGGAGCAAGGATAAGGATTACACCCTGATCAGAATCCTGGAACCCCTGAAAGAAAAAGACACTGCCACACTGAAAGCCGGAAACAATATCTGGAATTACCTGCCCAAGGTCAACCGGGTCATCAAGGTCCCCTCGTCCATGATGGGCGGTTCCTGGATGGG
>JAFGIF010000189.1 GCA_016929755.1 Deltaproteobacteria bacterium
TATCATTGGCGGTGAAAAAATTGTGGTTATAATGGGTTAACCGCATGTCCTTGTAAATTGGCCGTGTAATTTTGACCACCATATCCCAGTAGTCAAGCGCATTTTTCAAGTGTTCAACAGCTTTATTCTGCAAACGTCCCTGTAGTCTGTAGGTCTGCAGGGCGACCGCGCCTCTCAGCTTTTCTGCCAGGTGTAAACCCAGATAAGCCCATACTTTTATATCTGCTACTTCATACATGAGCGAGGCATTTCCGGATACATCGATATCCTCAACGAGGTGAAGTGCGTCTCGGTTGTCTTTTTCCAGCATATTTGTAAGCTCGGGCGGTGTGATGCGCTTATCGTTAATAGTTTCACCGCTTATGGTCTTTTCCACATACTCCCTTACGGATACATATTGTGAAGCCATGGTCGGCTGCTCAATAAGGCGATCAACGGAAATGTACCTGGTGGAATCGCCTTGAAGAGCAAGAAAGCCTTCGGAGTAGAGCGTGAAATCCCATCGCGAATCATAAAGCGAAGCCAGGCGCAATTGCGTATTCGAAGCAAGCGCGTAAGCTTGCAGCAAATGCTCGCCTTTTGATCCATAGCGACGATTAAATTCAGCCTGAAATAATTCATCCGGCGTCTGTGGATCATAAAGCAGCCTGCCCCAAAGTTTATAGAACAACCACTGCCGTTCAAACGCCCAGGTCCAGTCCACCGGTTTTTCTACCGCAGTAAAATAATCCCGGGCAGGGATGTAGGTTTCGGAGCCGATGAAATAGCCGCCGACATAGTCAGCCTGCCCATTTTCAGCGATATGTTCACGAATAAAATCAGGCACGCCCCATCGTAGCGCAAAAAAATCCTCGTTGCGGATCTGCCAGGTGATCTTGTAGTTCTTCGGTTTCGGCACAAAATAAGTATCACTCAGCTTGCCGCCGTGGACCTTCTCAAGCTTTGGTGTCGAATGTCCATGCGACCAGTTGAATTTGATTTCAACCCATATAGGACCATCAAAACGATCTCCCAGACGTTCCATCGCAGCACGCGTCACTTGCTCTACATTCTTGCTCACGCCAGGTTCTGAACTGGTGCCAGAAGAAAAAGGCACCCGGTGTATCAATTTCACAGGACGATCAGCTTCGAGCATACCAGCAATGAGCACATCATCCATCCATTGCTGACGCTGCAATGGCGTCATACCGGCCATGCCTTCTCCGTGAGAAACACCAATACCGTCCAGATTTGGATATTCTTCTAAAACCTGTTTTACGCTCTCACGCAAGTAGCGACGAACAATTTCCGAAGTATCTCCTGGTACAAAATAATGTGGGTAAAAATTCTCTTTTGCGACATTGTGAGCCTCTGAAAACTCCTTGCTGACAAAGATATTCCAATGAACGATGTAGGTATCCAGCGCCCGTTCCTTTGCCATTCGGAATATCTCGCGATACAGATGTTGCCATTCCGCCAGTTCTTTTTCCGAATACGGACATGCTTCGGGAAAGTTTTTCGGTTTGATCATGAACGTATAGGGATCCAGGTTCCACAGGCTGATAACGTTGAAACGATTCGCGACCATCATGTCCAGAAACGCCTCCCAGTATTTCAGATCACGTACAGTTTCATAATGCTGATCCAGCGCAGAACTGGGACGATAGGTATGCCAGGGCAGATTGAATTTAATGCCCCGGAATTCAAGATTGGGCTTGCCTTCTTCGCGCTTTACGTTATCCAGGAAAACACCATTTCTCAATAACTCCACTAACGCCAGAGTTCCGTAGATAAGACCACGTCTATCGCCGCCAGAAATCGTGATCATCTTGCCTTCGGGGTTGATAGAATACGCTTCGGCGCCAGGTTGATCCGGATGTACTGTGAGGCAGATAAGAAAGTCATAATCAGTATGAGCATCAGTGATGTCATACTGTCTTTCAATAAGCGCGTCCGTTAATTTTCGGGCAGCATATTCGACCTGGGGCACATCTTTTTCATACAGGACAACAACACTTTGTGCCCGGGCTGTTCCCGGGAGCAGGCAATAGATGGCAGTAAATAGTAAAAAGATTTTTTTCATCGTTTATAATTGTGATTGTGTTAGAGATTCTTATTTCGCGACGATCTTCGCCGCCCAGTCGCTGGATGCCCGGTTTTCTCTGTCCGGAAAATCTGGCACACGAAGCACATCGTTATCATCGGCTTTTATCAGCACGTTCTCTTTCCATTCGCCGGTAACTGGATGGTACCATTGAAATGAATAAGCCGAGCCTGGTATAAAATTATGAAGCGTGGAAAGCACGGATTCATTCTCGAAATAAAGAAAAGCCAGCCTTTTATCTGGCGTCCGCATCATATATGCCCAACCATCCAATCCGTCTTCCGGTGCATCCGGTGCTTTGTTAGGTTGCACATCGTGACGAGCAAGTTCCAGCTTCTGATAGTCTGCACCTTCCGATAAAATAAAGTCTCGCAAATGCTGCATGTAATTGGCCGATTCATATTTCAGTGCCTCCCAGAAATGAGGACGCGCACCGGCCGGTTCACCGGTCGTAGTCATATCATAAGCCGACGTTCCATGTACATGTCCGGATAATCCGCCAGAGAGAACAGAACCGTACATCTGAGCCCGGGCAAAATAGTTATCACGATCGGAATTAGTCGGTGGGCGCTCTCCGCCGGGCATGTTAATTTCATGATTCCAACCGGTATAGTATGGCTCGAAGTTGATCACAGGGTAGGGATGATTTAGTTTAAATATCGTTTCGAGCGCATCTGCCACCCGGTGATCTCTCGGCTTGTTTCCCACACTGTGCATCGTGAGCCAGGGAGCGTTATCGCCATGGCCGAACTGGGTATAGGTTGAATTATTGATAAGCACCGTCACCGGCTGGCCAAAGGGCATGGGACCATATCTTGCCAGATGGTAGGTCAGTGCTTCATTGAACTCGTCGGCTGTGAGGCTGAAATCATCCGGAATCCAATCCAGGTGGATTACACTGAAAATGAAATTAAAAGCACCGTATCGCGAAGCCAGGTATTGGACATACCGTGCAAAGCTTTCCTTGAAGTTGAAATAAGCATCCCAGGAGGGGCCAACATCTCTCCGCACCGTTTCAAGCAATGGCACAAATTCCTGTTCGGACAGGAACATTATCTTTTTGTCCAGGCTCTGGAAATACTGGGTATTGAGACGATTGAAATCGGCTACACCTTCATGTTCTTCCGACATCTCGAATGGAAGATGTCCATACTCATCCCGCATATTCTTAGCTGTGAAAGTCCCCCAATAGTTGGAACGAAGCAAAGCATTTTTTTCGTTTGCACCTGATACATCATAACCAAACTTTTCCCAGGCGTTCCTCAGGTACACACCGTTGGAATTCGCATACGTGCTTGGATTATAATCCGCTTCCCAGTTCGGAAACGCAGCAATCATACTGACGGAGTTAAACCCCTGTTTTTTTCGATACATGACGGCATCCTCAAAACCGATTCCAGGTCCGGGTTCGTAGTCATCTGAAGTAGCTGTGTTCCTAAATGGAAGCCTCCAGGTGGTACCGGCTAACCAGGTATCACCAAGCATAAAAAAAGGTGTACCGTCGGCATACTGCAAGGCATGGCCGTTTGGAGTCGGGCGCAAAAATCCACGCCGCACCGGATTCTCTTCCTTTTCCGTTTCCGTCCATTCTACTGCTGTAAATCTACCGTACTGATTATTGAGTCCTGCATCCCGTGCCTGGTTCGAGCCGCTCGTCCAACTCCATTCTCCGGCTTCTGTTGCCACCACCCGCACTTTAAAGGTGTTGCCGCCATCCCAAAACCCATAAACCCGCTGAGAAAAGTTCGGTCCTTCTAATTCTACCCAGCAAGTCACATCCGTATAATAGTTGTCGTATTCTTGTCCTGCTGTCAGCGTGATTTCATTCATCTCCCAAACATGGATCGACGGAGAGGTCGCCGCATTCTGTGTGTAGAGTGGTCTCCCGTATAAGAGAAGCAAAATAAATAACGAAATGAGTTGCTTGCATATGCTGTTCATTTGGGATCCTCATCAAAATAGTTTTTTGCAGATTATTCCCGATAATTTTGACAATGTGCAACCGCGACACCCGAAGATGTCACTTCCTGATATTAAAATATAGTTTTGGCGCAAGATTACCCGTCTCGTTTTCTGATTTATAAAACGAGACAATCAGCGCGCCTAAAGGCTTGATAAGCAAACCTTTCGTTTCTCCATTCAGCAGGCGCTGTAAAACAGGCCTCGAGATAGTCATATAATTCTTACTCCCCGGCTCTTCAGCCAACTCTGCATCAAAGACCATCTGACTGTTAAAAACTTCAGACAAACTTTTTCCCTGGATGAGACTACTATAAGTTACTTCCTTTTCGTTCCATACAGGATCGCCACCGAGAATTTCGATCACACGCACTTTGCCGAATTCCATGCCGAGATCATTACCATAGGTGCCGATATAATCGCCGCCTCGCAAGATGGATTGTGTTGTGAGTTCCAGTAAGGCTGCGCCGTCTGCCTTTGATTCCGCATAGCTGTCGAAATCCCATCTCAAAACAGCCCATTGATTGGCGCTGACTGTCAAAACAGGCACATTACCTCCCTGCGCCTTGATATGCCAGTCATTAAATTTGACATCGGGGAAGTCGCTATTGATCAAACCGGCATGCGTAACAGCGAGTTTATGTGAGAACGTGTCAGTACCCGGAACAGGAGGATGATAAAGAAGCGGCTCTCCCTTATCCGGCCCAGCAATATCCACACTTACAATATCAGCCCGGTAGTAATCTACATCGACATAATATTTGCCCAATCCCCAATCCGTTACGCCCAACTGGACATAAAGCGTATCA
>JAFGIF010000026.1 GCA_016929755.1 Deltaproteobacteria bacterium
AGGCCTCGTTCCTTAAGATCTGCTGCTGAGAGGACCAGCCAGGTAGCGGCTTCAACCTGGGTTGCCATGTCTGCAATCATCCACTGAATAGCCTGGAAAGAACTGATGCTTTTATTAAACTGCCTGCGATTGCGGGAGTAGGCAATGGCTTCATCAAGGCATGCCCGGGCGATCCCGGTTGCCTGAGAAGCTATTCCGATGCGGCCACTGTCCAGGGCGCTCATGGCAATCTTGAATCCCTGGCCTTCACGACCCAGGAGATTTTCCTTGGGGATTTTGCAATCTTCAAATATCAGTTCTACAGTATGAGACGCACGCAGTCCCATCTTATTTTCCTTGCTGCCGACAGAAAATCCCGGGAAGGTGTTTTCAACAATAAAGGCAGATAATCCCCTGGTAGTTTTCTCAGGGTCGGTTCTGGCAATTAGATTTATTATTTCGGCATGGTTTCCATGGGTTATAAAAACCTTCGTGCCATTGACCAGATAATAATCGCCCTTGTCTTCGGCGCGCATTTTCATGCTCCCCGGATCTGAACCGGCCTCGGGTTCTGTCAAGGCAAAAGCACCCAGCTTTTCACCGCTTGCCAGGGGGATCATATATGAAGTTTTCAGATGGTCGTTGCCGAATTTCAGTAAGGGTTCCGTAGAGAGATTTGCCACCGACATGGTTACCGCTGTAGAGGCACATTCATATGCTATTTCCTGCAAGGCAATGCTGTAACTTACGGCGCCGGCACCTGAACCACCATATTCCGGAGAAACCATCATACCCAGCAATCCAAGATTGCCCATCTTCCTCACAACATCGTCAGGAAAAATTTCCTCTTGATCACGTTTGTCTGCAAAAGGTTTCAGCTCTTTTCTGGCAAAATCTTTTGCCATCAGCCTGATCATTTCCTGTTCACTCGTCAGTTGAAATGACATAGTCGCTCCTCAAGGCACATAAATCACTACCAGCAATTCGGCAGTTTCTTCGGATGGGTTACTTAAAAGGTGATGCAGGGCAGAGTTAAAGTGAATGTTGTCCCCGACTGAGAGGGTCGATATGTTTTCACCAACTTGAATCGTCAGCCCTCCCTTTAATACATAGATAAATTCTTCGCCTTCATGATGATATTCCGCCCCGTGATGTTCTGTGTTCGGCTCTATAGTGACAAGATATGCCCGCAAATGTTTATCTAATCCTGTACTGGTCAACGATTCATACGAGTACGAATCAACCCGTTTCTTATGGCTGAGGGCCCGTTTTCTGGATGCTTTTTTGTCGTCCTTCAGAGAAACATGTTCCATGTCGACATGAAAAGTAAGGCCCAGTTGAAGAACAAGGGAAACTGGAGGAGAGATCTCATCTTTCTCTACCTGATCGAGTAAATCCAAGGTATAGCCTGTCTCCAATGATAGATCTTCAAGGCTTAATCCTTTTGTTTCCCGGATGGAACGCAATTTCTGACCGAAAGTTTTCAAATCTTTTTTCCTGGCCACGTTATTCTCCTATCCCAATAATCATAGTGATTAATTCGCTACCCCTCAGGCACATATATATATCACCGAGGATAAGCCCACATTTTCTCATCTCATCGAAAGTTGATTACATCTGCTTCAGATGTAGCAAAAAAATATTGCCAAATCAATATAATAGACCTGGGCAGAATAACTCCGGATAATTAGCCAGGCAAAGCAACTTTTTATGACATGTTCTCAGGTTTTTCTGTGAGGCTTTTCAGAATATATTTGATGCTGAACAAATAAAGATCCTCGAAATTCTGGTCTTTGAGAATGGTGTTTTGAAGTTTTCTGAACTGCAGCATTCCATGCAGATTAGACCAGTAAACAAGAGCTGCTTGACGGGCATCCATATCGGTTTTTATTTTCGGGTCAATCTTGCTTTTCATCACCTCCTCAATGAGGTTTATAATCCGATTGCCGTGTTCATCAATTCTGGATTTGAAACCAGGCGAAAACACGATTTCGGGAGATGTTAGGAAGTAGTTGATGATATCAAAATAATTTTTATGTTCTACGCTGAAACATCGATAGGCATTTGCCATTTCCTTAAGTTTTGTTTCAGGGGTATTGCCAAGTAGCAGTGCTTGTTGAATCTTATCATAGAGCATATCGAGACCCTCTTCCTGAAGGGCGGCATACAGTTCTTCCTTATTCTTGAAATACAGATACAATGTTCCTACACTCAACTCGGCATTACGGGCAATTTGATTCATTGAGGTGGCAGCAATTCCTTTCTTCAGCAGCAACTTGCGGGCCGCATTCAAGATATGTTGTCTGCGCTGTTCTTTTTCACGCTGGCGTCGTTCTTTTGATCCCATAATATTTTTCTTTCCTTCTCGATGAGCTTTATACGTTTTTACATTACCAGTCTCAATTATGAGCGATATTCATGTGATGAAAGATATTCATTATTTGAATTTTTGTCAACGTTTTAAAATGAATTGTATTTGCCTTTTTATCACATTGGGGTTAAAGCGAGAGAAAAGTTGTGTGAAATGATTTGAACAGTCTCTTTTAATTGTGCTGTCCACATCTTGCAGTGTATTTTTTATATTCTTTAGTGATTATCTAAAGCAGAGAGTCCTGTGGCGATCGGTAATGATCAGAAATAATCACCAAGGTACTTGACACGCGATTAAGATCTCCATAACATAAAATTTCAGTAAAAATGCAAAACTGGAGTTTAGATTGATTAGAGTTGAGGGTATCCATAAATGGTTTGATGATTTCCATGTCCTCCAGGGCATCACAGAACATATAACTCCCGGGGAGGTGGTTGTCGTCTGCGGCCCGAGCGGTTCCGGCAAAAGCACATTTATCAGATGTATCAATCGCCTGGAAGATGTTCAGGAAGGTAAGATATTTGTCGAAGGCAAGGATGTTTACAGTTCTGACGTTGATATAAATCAACTCCGGGCGGACGTAGGAATGGTTTTCCAGCAGTTTAATCTCTACCCGCACATCACTGTCTTGAAAAACGTTTCGCTGGCACCCATCAAGGTCAAGAAAATGTCGAAAATTGAGGCCGAAGAGATCGCCCTTGCCCTGTTGGATAAGGTAGGAATATACGACCAGGCCCATAAATATCCGGCTGAATTATCCGGTGGTCAGCAGCAGAGGGTGGCGATCGCACGCGGTCTTGCCATGCAACCCAAGATCATGTTGTTCGATGAGCCAACCTCGGCCCTTGATCCGGAAATGATAAATGAAGTCCTCAAGTCCATGATTGATCTGGCCAAGGATGGCATGACCATGATCGTGGTGACACATGAAATGGGGTTTGCACGGGAAGTTGCAAAGAGAATTTTCTTTATGGATTACGGCAAGATTCTGGAAAAGGGAACCCCGGAGCATTTTTTTAAAAATCCGCAACATGAAAGGACTAAGCTCTTCTTAAGGGAAATACTCTAGCACCATAAACCAAATTTATTAAGGAGGTAACACCTTGAAGAAAGTAAGTTTTGTTTTTGTTTTACTGACAGTTTTGTTGTTTGTAATGTCCTCGGTGGTTGCAGTCAATGCCGGAACATTGGAGGATGTAAAGGCAAAAGGCGTGCTGACGGCCGGGGTCAAAGATGCGGTTGTTCCCTTCGGGTATGTCGATGAGAAGACTAAGGAGCTGGTTGGGTTTGATGTCGACATCTGTCGCGAAATAGCCAACAAACTGGGGGTCAAGCTCGAATTGAAACCGGTAACCTCTGCAACCAGAATCCCGAAGCTTGCCCAGGGAACGGTTGATCTGGCTGCTGCCACCATGACACACAAACTGTCCCGGGATGAGGTGATCGATTTCACGATTACCTATTTTATGGATGGACAGAAACTTCTCGTTGAGAAAGACGGCGGAGTAAAGAGTTATCATGATTTAGCCGGCAAAAGAGTCGGGACGGCCAAGGGTTCAACCAGCGAGAAGAATATAAAGAACGTACAGCCTGATTGCACTGTTATCTCGTATGAGGGCTATCCCCAGGCATTTCTGGCCTTGAAGCAGGGCAAAGTCGCAGCTGTTACTACCGACTCATCGATTCTGGTCGGGCTTCAGGCCAGCGACGATAACCCTGGTAAGTGGGAAATCACGGGCGATTTTTTTGCCAATGAACCTTATGGAATCGGGGTCCGAGAGAATGATTCCGACTTCCGTGACTTTGTCAATCGCTCGCTGATCGAGATGTGGGAAGACGGGACCTATCTTAAGCTCTACAATAAATGGTTCGGTCCTGATACCAAGTACTACATCCCCCTAACCTGGGAGATGGAGACCTTCCCCAAATAAAGACCATGCGATAGAATAACACTCAAGGTGCCCCCCTAGGGGGGCACCTCTTGATGTCGGAGATAGGGCATGAATTACGATTTTAACTGGATGATCGTGTTGACCGGTGAATACCGGGACTGGCTCATCCAGGGGCTTGTCATCACCCTCAAGATATCCGGCATCTCAATTGTTTTATCCATGATCCTTGGCACGATCATTACCACCTTGAGGATGACCGGGATCAAAATCCTTGAATGGATCACGATTTCATTCATTGAGTTTTTCAGAAACACTCCACTTCTGATCCAATTGTTTTTCTGGTATTTCGGATCTGATGCGGTTTTGCCTGATTCGGTGAACCAATGGCTCTATGCGCATAACTATGAATTTGCCGTAGGTGTGCTTGCGCTGACGATTTACACCTCGGCTTTTATCGCCGAAGAGATCAGGGCCGGTATTATCTCGATTCCCAAGGAACAGCTGGAGGCATCCCGGGCCACCGGTCTTTCATTTGTCCAGGCCTATGCTTATGTGGTTTTGCCCCAGGCCTTCAGGATTGTTATTCCGACACTGATTTCGCAGTTTCTGAACCTGACGAAGAATTCTTCCCTGGCCATGACAATCGGAGTGATGGAACTCACGTACATGGCTCGGCAGATAGAATCGTATAGTTTCAGGGGATTCGAGGCATTTACGGTAGCGACGCTGATGTATATCTGTTTATCTTTAATTATTTCGCTTTGTATCAATATCTACAATAAAAAATTTCTAAGGATGATTAAGTACTAGGAGGTATGCATTGCACTGGGAAGTAGTATGGAACAACATGGATTATTTTTTGCTGGGCAGATATCCCGCTGGTCCGTTAGGCGGGCTTGCCCTGAGCATACTGCTTGCCCTCGGTGGCATCTTTCTGGCCTTCTGGATTGGAATTATCTTTGGACTGTTGAGACTTTCCAAGCGTTGGTATCTCAGGATACCATCTATTATCTATATAGAAATTATCAGGGGCACCCCTCTGTTACTTCTGATTTTCTGGTTTTATTTTCTGGCGCCGGTCATATTTCACCGGCCGATGCCGGAAGCCAGGACGACGCTTATGGCTTTTGCTGTCTTCACCGGAGCCTATGTGGCTGAAATTGTCAGGGCGGGTATCTTATCCATACCAAAAGGTCAAATGGAGGCAGCCCGCAGTTCAGGTTTGAACCACCGCCAGGCCATGACCTATATCGTTTTGCCCCAGGCCCTGCGCAACATGATTCCCTCATTTGTAAACCAGTTTGTATCACTGACAAAAGATACATCTCTGGCCTATATTATCGGTGTGCAGGAGTTAACCAGGGCAGCCACACAGGTCAATAACAGATCACTTACAGCACCGGCTGAAATCTTTTTTGCCATTGCGGTAATTTATTTTATCATCTGCTTCAGCCTGACCCAGACCAGCAGATGGCTTGAAAAGAGGTTGAGCTATCGTACTGCTGGAAAAATACACCAGAAAGCGATCGAACTGCTGGATGATTCACTGGAATAAAATCCGTAGTATTCAAATAATCACAATCCAGACAAAAGCAATATATTCCTGACAATAAACAAAAATAATAATCTATCTTTCAACTGCTAGCGTTTCGGAGGGCTTTCAACGCAACAAACAGCCATACACACAGAGCTGCTGCAATCATGCGTGGTATAAGAACACCCAGGAGAGAAGCCCCAATAGCCACAAATAACAGGGTGTCTTCAATCAAGGAATGCGATATGCCAAGCGAGATATTCAGGCGCAACAGGGTATCACGATCCAGATGTCCGGCCTTGGCTTCAGAAATCAGAACTCCGGAACCATAAGCAATTCCGAAGAAAAGTCCGGTCATCCACATGAAAGTCGCTTTTGTCGGCAGAGCGTTTATAAATGTAAATGGCTTAAACAGGGCTGATAGTGTTTCAAGAACATTGAAATGACGCATCAGGTCGATAAATATGGTTATAGCCAGAATGATAAGCGTCACTTTTAAAGTAAGCAACAGGCTATCGTGAGTCCATACACAAAGTATATGTCGCCATGAGAGATTTGATGCAGGGTCAAGACCTGAAGCGTGGACCCACGGCTGCATTTTCAGGCTTTCGGGAAGTATAAAAGTCAGCACGAGGCCGGTTGCCAGGGCAGCAATGATTCTAAACAGGGCCATTGCTGCGGGTGGGGCACCGGTTTGTGCCTGCACAGCTGTTTCAATCGGAAGATTATGACAAATCAGCATCATAACAGCTATTATATTTATGCTCCACATGTCTAAGGGCATGCTTGCCATTACAGCGATACATGCATAGATATTAAGCAGGGCACCAACTATAAGAGCCATCGATGCCTCGGCAGGTATATCATAGACAGACATGAGCGGGGCCAGCACCCCTGTAATCGGGGTAAGCCACCCGGTATACATCAGCATGGTCATAAAAAATGAGATGGGAATCATGATTATCAGGACTGAGAATGCTGCTTGAAATCCTTTGAGAACACTATGCTGGATCACTGTTTTCAATTCATACCTCGCCACTGGCTATCCAGTAATTTATGAGACCAAGCGGTATGCCTGACCGGTTTTTATGCTGAGTTACATAACAGCCTGAGAGCTAGATTTCAATCAAAAGTGCGCGTTCAATTAGATCCATAAAGCGAAAAAACAACTTCTCATGGCTTATTTCATAGGTCTCTTCGAAATGTGATTTTCTCATCAGAATGATTTGCATGATACCGAGAATTTGCCCCCACAAAATGAGCATAACCTGCTTGGAAGTCAAAGAAGTTCTGATTGATTTATTTTCAATCCCATCCTGAATTGCTACCGTTATGATTTCAGAGCATTCATCAGCGGCTTTTCTGCATTCTGTTTTGTAGTGACCGTACTCATGTTCGCCATCATTCTTATAGTACACGCAGTTTTTCGACTCATAGACCATAATAAGATCAAAATAGTCCGGGTGTTTCATGAAAAAGTCGAAATAGGCTTTGCCGAGTTCATGCACCTTTGTTTTGCCTGGCCTTGAATTATTCGAGGCTTCTTTCAACATTTCATTGAGCAACCTTAATCCCCGGAGAACAACAGCCAGGAATAGCTCCTGCTTGTCTTTGAAATACAGATAAATAGTTCGTTGATTGTACTGAGCAGCCCGGGCAATATCTTCCATGGTAGTAGCCTCATACCCTTTCTGAAAGAAGAGTTCCTGGGAGATATCAATAATGCGATTTTGACGCTGCAGTTTTTCCCATGTTTTTCTATCGATCGATTTCATTTTATGCTCCATGTACCAATACTTTGAATAATCCAACTATTAGAATACATTTTACGGTTGACAGCCATATGTTGCCAATATAAATTAACTTGAATTAAATTACAAGACACTGAATTATAATACAGGGAATTGATTTATTATGATTGTGAGTGGCGGTTTTTCTAAAAAGATCTGATATTTATTTGCTTCTACGGGTAGGAAAAAGGACGTAAAAGAGTCTACAGACTAGTTGATTAGTAGAATGATAGGAGGAATACATGAATTCAAAGATTTTGCAATTGCCTGAACACGGCATGAACAAACCGGAAATTCTGGATCGTATGAAATCCTATGGCATAAACGACGCTAACTATCATGATTCCAGGACATGGAGCCTGGTGTACTATCTTGGAGAAGAACACACAGAATTACTGAAAGAGGCCTATAACCTTTATTTTTCGGAAAATGGACTGAGTCCTATAGCATTTCAGAGTTTGAAACGTTTTGAATCGGAAGTCATACGCATGACGGCCACCATGCTGAATGGAGATAAGAATGTTGTTGGAGCAATGACCTCCGGCGGAACAGAAAGCTGCCTTCTTCCGGTAATTGCCAGCCGTGATCGAGCCAGATCCATAAAAAAACATATGCTTGGAAAACCCAACATGATTGCACCTGAATCCATTCATGTGGCCTGGCGCAAGGCCGCCCATTATTTCGGGGTCAAGCTGATTGAGGCACCCCTTGACAAGGATTACCGTGTTGATGTCAATGCGATAAAAAAACTTATTAACAGAAACACCGTTCTGATAGTTGCCTCGGCACCATCATATCCCCACGGGGTTGTAGACCCCATTGAGGATCTTGCTGCCATTGCCCGGCAGCACAACATCCCCTTACATATCGATTCATGCCTGGGCGGATTTCTACTGCCTTTTGTTGAAAAACTCGGATACGATATTCCCACTTGGGATTTTCGGGTTCCAGGGGTTACCTCTATTTCAGCAGATGTACATAAATACGGCTTCAGTGCAAAAGGAGCATCGACGATACTGTATCGCAACATGGAATACATGAAGCATCAGCTCTATGTTTATACAGACTGGTCGGGCGGTATATACGCATCACCGGCCCTGCTGGGAACAAGACCGGGAGGTGCTATAGCTGCTGCCTGGGCCGGGATGATGACTCTAGGAGAAGATGGGTATTTAAATAATGCCAGGATAATCATGGAAACCACTAAAAAAATTCAGAATGAGATTAATATCATACCTGAACTTGAAGTTGTCGGAAAACCACATACAGGTGTTTTTGCATACAGATCTATTTCAAAAGATATCAATATTTATGCCCTCGGCGATCAATTGGAGGAAAAAGGCTGGCAGGTTGACCGTCTGCAATCACCAAAGGGTCTGCATGCCATGGTGACTCCTAAGCACGCAGGGATCGTCGATCAGTTTATCGCTGACCTGAAGCAATCTATACAGTATGTCCGC
>JAFGIF010000190.1 GCA_016929755.1 Deltaproteobacteria bacterium
AAGGTTTCAAAAAATACCAGCCTCTCAGGTCGGCTCATCGATATCAACGAACCGACCTGCACACCGGATATTAAAATCTTTTATTGGCATCAATCCCTATCCCCGCCTCTACCAAAAGGCCTGGTTCCTCGGGGCTTCGCCGCCTGACGTTCGTCCTCGGAAAGCTCTCCGTCTCCGTCGGTATCGAAGCGCGCCACGAAATCAGCCCGGGCTATTTCGCGCTCATCTTGAGACAATTCCCCGTCGCCGTCGGCATCATAGCGATCGATAAATGCATCATGAACGGCTTCACGGACTGCATGCCGTTCTTCCCGGGACAATTCACCATCACCATCCGTATCGAACTTCTCCATAAATGCCTCCCGGGCAGCATCACGCTCATCGTCCGAGAGCATACCGTCGCCATCGGCATCATATTGCTCTGCCAATTCAGGGGGGATCTGCCGCATACCTTCATGCGAAGCGCATGTTTGGGCCGCGTTGCACAATCCCGGTATCATGAAAACCGCCAGAATGGTCATAAATACAATCACTCCGATCACCAGACTAACCCAGTTTCCTTTTTTCATTGATTCTCTCCTTTCCTTTTCTGATTTTTTCCCGGCCTGATAATTTCGCTTTCCTGCTGCCTGCTCAGGCTGAAGAGAAACCTAGCATGCGATTATGGAGAGAATATGGAGGAAATATGGGAAATGTGTGAAGTGGGCGGAAATGGTTTGCAATGCACTCCTGGGTGTATTACGTGAATTCTTAATGGATACTCAAAGACAGATGAAAATCAAACTGGCATACAAGCTTTTCCTGGCGTTTCTGCTCACAAGCCTGATCAGCATTGTCCTGATGGTGGGCATCATGCGCTACTTTGTCATCAAAGGCTTCGAGGATTTCATAAACAAGCTGGAAATGGAAACGCTCGGCGAATATGTGGATCAGCTGAAAACCGAATATTCCGAGCAACAGGGCTGGGATTTTATCCGGGAAAACCCCAGGGCATTCAGAGACATTTTCCTCATTGATGAACCTTCTCCTGTCCGGGATAGAAAAACTTCTTCATCTCCATTTTCTGATGAAAGGCACGAAAAAGATGATAAAGTCAAAGACATGCCGCCCCCATCACCACAAAAAGCCATCGTCCGCAGGCTTTCACTCTTTGATGAGCAGATGCGTACCATTCAAGGCAGGGCTGTCACGTCGGAAGATCATATCCTGAGAGAGATCGTGGTTGACGGGAAAACCGTAGGCTTTCTGGGCCTGAAAAAACGTCGCAAGTTTTCACATCCCCTGGAGGAACACTTTATCTATAGGCAATCCATGGCATTTGTCATTATCGGATTTTCCGTCCTGCTGCTGTCCGCCCTGGTGGCATTTCTGCTTTCCAGGCAGATCCTGCGGCCCATCCGGCAGCTCACTGATGGAGCCCACGCCCTGGCCTCACGCAAGTTCGAAACGCGCATTGCCGTGCATTCGGGCGATGAACTAGGCCAACTGGCACAAGATTTTAACCGCATGGCGCAAACCCTGGAACGCTATGAAACCATGCGGCAACAGTGGATCTCGGACATATCCCACGAGCTTAGAACCCCTATTGCGATTTTGCGCGGTGAGATCGAGGCCATCCAGGACGGTGTACGCGAAATAAATGGGAAAACACTGGAATCCGTACATGCCGAGGTAATGCTTCTGGCCAAGCTCGTGGAAGACCTTCACAATCTGTCAATGGCAGAGACCGAGGCGCTTTCAGCTGAACACAAGCCGGTGATAGTATGCGAGGTCCTTCAGGACAGCGTGAACATGTTTGCCGCCAGATTTTCTCAAAAACAGATTACGGTTCATTTCGAACCGGAAGCAGACCATGAAATCATAGTGATGGCAGATCATGACCGCATGTCCCAGGTTTACGCGAACATCCTTGAAAATACTCTGCGCTACACCGAATCACCCGGAGAACTCAAAATCCGGCTGGAAGCAGACAATCAAAATGTCCATATTCATTTCGAGGATACAAAACCGGGCGTACCGGATGATTCTCTTTTGCGGATATTCGACCGGCTCTACCGTATCGATCCATCAAGATCGCGCCAGAACGGCGGCAGCGGCCTGGGTCTGGCTATCTGTAAAAGCATCGTGAAATCATTCGGGGGAGAAATTCGGGCGGCACATTCATCCCTGGGAGGGTTGAGAATAGAGATCATCCTGCCCCGTATCATGGACGCTTAAAAGGAATATACAATATGGCAATGCCACACATTTTGATCGTTGAAGATGAAGAGAAGATCGCCACACTATTGAAAGACTATCTTGAAAAATCAGGCTACCGGGCATCTATTCTCGACAGGGGCGATAGCGTGATGCCCTTTTTAAAACAACACGCACCGGACCTGATTCTGCTGGATATCATGCTGCCCGGAATGGACGGTATGGATGTTTGCCGCGAGATCAGGAAGTTTTCAGGCGTTCCCATCATCATGGTCACTGCCAGAGTCGAAGAGATCGACCGCATCATCGGCCTCGAGATCGGGGCCGATGATTACATCTGCAAACCCTTCAGTCCGCGCGAGGTGATAGCCAGGGTCAGGGCAGTACTGCGAAGGCTCAATCCCGTTCGGGATGAAAAAACGATTACGGCAGGCGGCATTGAGTTGAATGAAGAAACCCGCCAGGTAACGGCAGGAGGGAAGGATCTGAATCTGACCCCCAACGAATTCCGGTTGCTCAAAGTGATTATGGCCCACCCCAACCGCGTGTTTTCCCGTAATGAACTGGTGAATCAGGTACAGGGATACGATTACGAAGGCTACGACCGCACAATCGATTCGCATATCAAGAACTTGCGCAAAAAAATCGCTAGTATTCTTCCGGATGCAGAGGTGATCGGTTCGATCTATGGAGAAGGCTATAAATTCAATGCTGACTGACCCAATGGTTTTTATGCTATAATTTTAATAAAAGCAAAAAACCTTTAAGGATTTTCAATCTTACAACTAATCATGCCGCCAGGGCAGAATATCTTTTCCCGAACCGATCAAACCAGACGATCATCCCAAAGATGGATTGAATGCACTTCTCTCAGAGAAAATCCATCAAATGCATGATTCCCGTTTCAGAAAAAATTGAAGTGAAGCCTTGATATAGATCAATGCCTCGCTTATTCTGATAGTATAGAGATAGCATCGAGAATGAAAATATCCAACATATGTTTCATAAAAAACCTCAAGGAGAACAGTTCATGAGCAGAAAGAAACGAATTCTTGTTATAGGCGGCTCCGCGGCCGGCCCCAAGGCTGCAGCCAAGGCACGCAGGATAGATAATGATGCCGAAGTTGTTATTCTGCAGAAAGATCCTGATCTGTCCATGGCATCGTGCGGCTATCCCTACTATGTGGGCGGTTATTTCGACGACCGCAACATGCTGCTTAGCACCCCCACCGGTGTTACCCGCGACCCGAAATTCTACCTCAATGCAAAGGATATCGATGCACGCACTAATACCGAAGTCACCTCGATCGACCGCGATAACAAAACTGTTTCATTCAGAAATTTATTGACCAAGGAAACCGGCGAACTGGCATATGACAAACTGATCATCGCCACCGGAGCCACCCCGAGAATGCCTCCGGTTCCAGGCGTTGAGCTGGATGGTATCACCACGTTGCAGTCAATGCAGGATGCAGACTTCCTCAGAAAAGTGCGCGATGAAAAGTGCATAAAAAAGGCCGTGGTTATCGGCGGCGGCCTGATCGGTATCGAAACCTGCGAGGCCTTGCAACTGGCGGGTATCGAACTGACGGTCATCGAACTTCTGCCGCAGTTGCTGACCTTCCTCGACTGGGAGCTGGCCAAGCTGGTGGAAACCCATGTGAAAAGCAAGAATGTCAATGTCATCACCGGCAACGGCATCGCCGAGTTCCTGGGAGAAAACGGCAAGCTCAGCGGGGTCAAGCTGGCCAACGGCACCGAGTTGCCCTGCGAACTGGCCATAGTAGCCATCGGAGTGATCCCCAATGTAAGGCTGGCACGTAATGCCAGCCTTACAATCGGTGAGACCGGTGGGATTGAAGTCAACGAGTTTATGCAGACCTCGGACCCGGATATCTACGCCGTGGGCGACTGTGTGGAGGTGCTCAACCGGCTAACCGGCAAGAAGGTGCTGGCCCCCTATGGCGACCTGGCCAATCTTCAGGGCCGTGTGGCCGGAGAAAATGCCGCCTCGCAAAACATCGTGACATTCCCGGGGACTTTCCAGACCGGCATCTGCAAGATATTCGACTTTGCAGCAGGCTCCACCGGGTTGTCTGAGAGTGTCGCCAAAAAACTGGGCTATGAGGATATCATCACTGTAATCAATGCCAGCCCTGACAAACCCGGTTTCATGGAAGGCATGCTGCTGGTAACCAAGCTAATAGCCGAGCGCAATACCGGCAAGATCCTCGGTGCCCAGTGTGTGGGCCCCGGCAATGTGAGCAAACAGATCGCCCAGTGGGCCATGGCAATTCAGGGAGGTCTTACAGTAGAGGACCTGGTGAATTCAGACCTGCCCTATGCTCCGCCGTTCTCGCTGGCCATCGACCATTTCATCGCCACGGCTCATATTATGCAGAACAAAATGAAAGGCAGGCTTAACGGAATTTCTTCTATGCAAGTGCACGAAAAGCTTAAAGATAATGGTAATTCTTTTTTCCTTGATGTGCGTGGCCCGGATGAATACGAGGAAATGCGGCTGGGTATAGGAGAGACACTCATTCCACTGGGAGCGCTACGAAGTCGACTTGGCGAGTTGCCCGAGGACAAGGCAAAAGAAATCATCTGTTTCTGCAAGATATCTTTGCGTGGTTACGAGGCAGCCATCGTCCTTGAAGCCAACGGCTGGAAAAATGTCAAGGTAATGGAAGGTGGTATAATGGCCTGGCCATATCCCCGAGAAAAATAATCACCAAAGACAAACACCTTACGAATACAAGGCCCGGCCATGTCAAAATGGTCGGGCCTTTTTAGGATTGAACGGGTAAAAAAAGACAGGCCATAATTGTAGATTCCAGGTGAAATCTCTCACAACCGCCTAGAGAGTCCTTGGTTTGCTAAGAACCCTGCAATCACGCGCCGGAATACGCATATCCATATCAGTGCCGAAATCGTTGTGGTCCAGATATTCCCCGGCACCGCCGGCGGCCCTGCCCAAGGCAAAAGCGATAAAGGGAATATCCATGGCGCGCTGAATGGTCATGTGTTTTTCGCGCAGGTGCCGCCAGCAGATACCGAGCCAGACACAGGCCAGGGCAGCATCCACATTGACGGCCAAAACCTTATTCATAGACCCGTTATCTTTGATGGCGTGCACCAGCCGGTGATAAAATTCCAGGAAGACATTGGTGCGCCCCTGTGATTTGATGTAATTGTAGATTACCTGTTCACGAGGATCGTAGTTGATCGGGTCATTGCGGAAAACAGGATGTCCCAGGCAGGGTATCCTGCGGTATTCCAGTGAGGCCTCTTTGGCTGAGAGCTTACGCTTCTTGAATTCATCGGCGCTCTTCTTTGCTATGACATCTACATCCAGGCCGGAATTGTACGGATCATCGATATTTTCGTTACCAAAAACATCGATCAGGAAACGGACCGCCTCGGCGCCATTGCCGCCGTGGGTGGTACCCATGGTGGCCAGGGTCCCGATCATGGCCGTATTTGGGGTATTGCCGGCAGAACTGGAAAGTTTGGCGCCCTGGGCCGAAATGGTGCCCGGACCGTTGGTCAAGGCTGCAATCAGGGTCATCTCGGCCAGCTTTTCTTCGAATTGGTCGCGTGGAAGCTCCCCGGTCCAATAGAGTATAAGGGCCGCGGTAAACGATTTTTCACTCATGATGTCCATGAGTGAGTAACCGTAGACCCGGGGCGTCACCCCGTCGTTGGAGCTGGCATGCGAGGTATTGCGCATATTCTGACGGCTCATGGTGATACCCAGCTTTGACTGTTCCTGTTCCTTCACCTGGCGGGCATAGGGCTGGGGAATATTACCCGGCGCCAGGTCAAGTTCGTGAGGGATCTGCCTGGCAAGCTCACCCAGATTGACAAACCAGGGATTGAGTTTCAAAAATTTTGCACTGCTGATATCACGCGGGATTCCCAGCGTATCACATACAAGCCGGACAGCCTTGGGAATATGGTGCAGGGCCGTTACCCGGATCCCTCTTTGGAGGATCTCTCTCAACTCGGATGTCTTTCTATAGCGTCTGTCTGTGGTAAAAGCCTTGATTTTGAAATATGCATCGAATTCGGCCATCTTGGCAGTGGCCGTGGTAAAGCGACCTTCCACAACGGCCCCGGCATGCCCCAGAGAGATGTTGTGCTTCTCGGCAATGGTTCCGGCCACATACACCACGACCGGCTTGGAAAAACCTGTCTGTTTCATCACCTCAATTGCCTCGTGTTCGTAGAGGCCGCCGGGCTCTACATACAAGACTACTAGCTTGGTAAGCGGGTCCTGCCGGGCCAATTCCAGCAGGTTTTTGACAGGTGTCAGAATAAGGGTGTCCTTGCCGGTGGAAATGCCATAGGCGGTGCCCATTCCGGCGGCCTGTAGATAACCGGCGATGGTATTAACCATGTTGCCGGAATTGGAAATGATGGTGACCGAACCCGGAGGAAACGCTTCCCGGTAAGAGTCTCCACCAACGGCACCGACACGCACCTGGTCGTGGACATTGATCATACCCAGCGTATTGCAACCAATGATGTCGATCCCGGCGTCCCGGCAGAGGCTGTAGGCCTTGGCAGTCACTTCGACGGAAACGTGTTCGGTAATGACAAAAATGGTTTCGATACTCTCACGGCCATGATCCACCACCTCCTTGATCTCTCCGTAAACGGCCGCAGGCGGAGAATAGATGATAATCTTGTTGGGGTGCATTTCCGGTGACGTAAGTCGCATCAGCTCTTCGAATGTCGCAAAAACCGGGATGGTTCCACCGGAGGTCTGAATAATTTCTCCCCCCTTGCCCAGAGCCCATCCTCCGATGATATTGGCGCAGTATTTCTGGCTCTCCTCGGAGACCTTGGAAGCCTCGCGGCCGGTAATATTGGAAACCGCAATCCGGTCACCTTTTTTCAGAAGATCAGAAAGGGTCTTGGCTCTCATGAGAACACCTCCTTGTTTTCCGGTATGGCATTGACGAGCTTGGCGGCATACTCCGCCACCAGGGTTACCGGTGAATCCGGCCCGAATATCACATAGGGCAGATTGAGGTATTCGAGGGCCTGCTTGAGTGCCAGCAGCCCCTTGACCAGACGCGGCCCTCCGCGGCCGACCACAACAGGTATATCGATTGGGCCATGCTCGTCTATATAGGCAAGCAGGGCATCAGCAATTGCCTGAAAAGTGACATCGATAAATGTATTATTGGCCTTGCCGCCCAGGATCAGGAGCAGTTTTGCATCTTTGAGCTTGTGATCAAAGCATATCCTGGCGGTACCCAGCATGCGCTCATAGGGTGGGTTCCCGCCGAAATCGGAGAGAAACATGGGGTCGCCGCCGGCGATCTCAAGGGTTTCAGTGATAATAGTTGAGGCACCGCCTCCGAAGAGAATCGGCAGGATCTTGCTGCCGCCCAGCTCAGACACGTGGGCCTGTCCCTGGTGACTTGAAGAGTTCCAGGCAGCCATTTCCTCTTCGAAGGCACTGATATTCTCGGGATAGTCGGGAAATTCCAACCCCGGAACCTTGGATTTATAATTTGAATCGTCAACGGTAGCCTTGAAATCACAGGCATAGATTTTTCCTTTTGGGGTAATACGCCAGGGATTGATCTCGGCACTCAGCATTCCCGTGGAAACGAACAAATCCCAGAATGAGACCAGTGCTCGCGACAGTTCACTGATCAGTTTTTTCTCGCAGCCGAGCTTTTCGATCAACTCACCGGCCTGGTAGGCATCGAGACCCCGGAATATGTCAACCGGCATGGTCACCTTTTTGTCATCAGGCACGTCTTCAATATCTACCCCGCCTTCCAAAGAAACACTGAAGGATGGTTGTAGAAAGGATGAATTATAGGTTATGGCGGAAAACATCTCGAAGGCGGCCGGAACTTTTTCAACCAGATAGGCACTGCGCGGCATATGCCCACTGATTTCAGTGCCTGAAATGCGCTTTATCTGGCGGATTGCATCCTGCACATTATCGACCTGTGCTATAGCACCGGCCTTTCCCCGTCTGCCGGCCAGCACATCCGGTTTGACAAGGGCCCGGCCGCCCCATTCTTCCAGGGCCCGCTTCAGTTCTGAGCGTTTGGCGGTTCCCTCGATATGTCGAGGCACAGGAATGCCGTAACGCGGCGCAAACTGTTCCAGAAACGTCAATTCGGTCATACGGATTGTCATTGTCTCCCTCCCTTGTTTTATATTCGGGAAGATCTGGGACAGGTCTTTAATTTTGAATCTTCATCAATTAATTGAAATCATCCATCCAATCAGCAACCCATCCGCAGTGTTCTCTATCTTTGCGATACAAAATTGTCGGGCATTGCCTGTGTTGTCTTCTTCATTCATAACGACCACGCTTGGATTTGATTACCCTGAGGATATCCTCATGCAGGGCACCATCAACCAGGTCCTTGAGGTGCAGACTGCCGTCTATGTACTGCAAATGGATCCGCCAGCCCGAGATCTTGGTGACATCGGCCCGGTAAATGGCCTCTTTGACTCCGGTCACCCGGTGGAGCCGGGTCTTGGGAAAATGGCGCGTACGATGGCACTCATTGTCCTCCAGCTCAGCCAGGGCCTCAAAAAAAGCCATCCTGAGCCGATCGTCGCTCAGCCGTTTCTGGGCCTCGAAGATAACCCCGTATTCGTCGTAGATCGGTTTTATCTCAGCCATCAATGTTCTCCGCCAGTCCGCTTTGGTTGTATATCAGACGGGCGACATCCAAATAGGTCTCCATGATCCGTGCCGATTGTACGATCCGGATGAGGGTGACGATAATTTGATCGAAAAGCGGGTCTTCGTCGACGGTGAGGATGATGCTCTGATCGTCATTTACCGGGAGAACATACAGAGAAGAGCAGCACTCACCCAACAGAGCGATCTCTTGGGGCTGATAGGCGTGCCGGAAGAAAGCATCCTGATCGCACTGGAAATTGGGGCAGTGAGTATTTATCGCCTCAACTACCGCGGTGCGCTGCTCCTCCTGAAGGGTCTCGAGATCAAGCTCGAATGATTCGGTCGACTGAAACAGAAACCCCATAATTTTCTCTTACCCGCGAGGCGCAGCGATATCAAGACCTTTATGCGTATAAGGCAGGCACAACAAATCCGGATACAACGTGCATAATAAAATAATGAGTTGATCAGCTGAGCATATCACGTCCGTATCCCAGTATCCTGCGGGCGATAACCAGCATCTGGATCTGTTGAGTGCCCTCATAAATATCGTTGACCTTATTGTCCCGCATCCATTTTTCCACCAGATATTCTTTGGAATATCCCAGGGGGCCCAGTAGCTCAACACATTTCTGAACGATAAGATTGCCGTATTTGCCGGCTTTGGCCTTGGACATTGATGCCTCCAGGTTGTTAGAACGACCGTTGTCATTCATCCAGGCGGCCCGTTCAACCAGAAGCCTGATAACCTCGAAATTGGCCTCCATCCACAATAAATCCCGCTCAACTGCGCTCTGCTTGATTCTGGGCCGATCATATGCAACTCGGATTCCCTCTTTTTCAAAAACTTCCCTGGTGAACTCATAGGCTGCTCTGGCGCACCCCAATGCCATGGCGGCAACCAGGGGCCGGGTGTTGTCAAAGGTTTTCATCACCCCTTTGAATCCGCCTTCGGGCTTTATATTGGGATCGCCAAGAAGATTATCTTTGGGAATACGGCAATCCTCGAAGACAAGGGTAGCGGTGTCAGAGGCACGGATACCGCATTTCTTTTCCAGTTTTTCTACCCTGAACCCAGAAGTGCCTTTTTCAACCACAAACGATTTAATAGCTGCCCTGCCCCGGGTTTTATCAAGGGTGGCCCAAACAACCACTGCTTCACAGCGCTGTCCGTCGGTGACAAATATCTTTTCGCCGTTGAGTACATATTCGTCTCCATCCAACAC
>JAFGIF010000191.1 GCA_016929755.1 Deltaproteobacteria bacterium
TAATCTTAATATCGATCCGGATCAGTATTTACATGTGCTTGGACAAAGCTTGCCTTCCGGAATCGGGATTCGACGACTCATACAAGAAATTCATATCAAAAACGGCTATTTCAATCCGTATTTATCAAAGGAAAGGTGACTTTCGTAAAAAGAATCACGATACGATCCTTGTAATTGATCATTTTTTTATTTTAAGGTAGAGCTTTCTTCCAATAAGTCAGGTATGTATTTTCTGTTTATTATGAAATCAAGAAGCGCATTGACAGTAAGCTAAATGAGTTATAACAAGACACGATATATCTCAAGGGGCGTATTGAGTTCCAGGAATAATTTTTTCAGGCCGGTTAGACTTGAAATGCGTGGATGGATGGGATATTTACCCGATAAGCTGGTCTTAAAGGCGCTTTAGATGTGGGAAATGATATGAAATACGTACATGTTAAACTATCAATTCAAGCAATTCGATCACCGGGTTTGAATTCAGGGCTTGATAGATGCACATTTACTTCCTTAAAAAATCAGCCCGATCAATCACTTGAATTATGTAACCACTGGGAAATACGCATAAAAAATAACAACGAATAAAACTATGAATGAAGTAACAAAACATCCATTTTTCATTATTGTTACAGGACTTTCAGGTTCGGGTAAGTCTACCGCATTAAAGGCTATTGAAGATGCCGGCTTTTTTTGCATGGATAACATCCCGATCGATCTGATAACCAAACTTATTGAAATTTACGATTTTGCCTCTCTGAATATTTCCAGGCTCTGTATTGGAGTTGATGTCAGGGCCGGAGCATTGTCATTCGTTGAAAAAGCACCCTGGACGTTTTCTTTATTACGTGAAACCATCGGGGTCTTCCGCTTGATATTTCTGGAAGCTGCGAAAGAAGATCTATTAAACCGTTTCAAGGAAACCCGCCGGAGACATCCCTTGTGTGATACCTATTCAAACCTTATTGAAGCGATAGAGGCAGAGACTGATCTGATGGCACCAATCAGGGAGATGGCAGATTTTATCATTGATACCTCAAATCTGAATGTGCATCAGCTTGGATCAAAGATTAATGATATTATCTCACGGGAAGTAAAAGCACGCGATATGAATATCGAGGTGCGTTCTTTTGGTTTCAAAAAGGGTATCCCTCTTGATGCTGACATTGTTATGGATGTGAGGTTTCTACCCAATCCCCATTTTGTAGAAAATTTGCGAGATAAAACAGGCCGGGATGAACAGGTAAAGGATTTCTTACGATCTTCTGAAAGCTATGTTCAATTCACAGATAAATTCAAAGATCTTATTAAACTGGTATTGCCAATGTGTAAAAAAGAGGGCAGATCGTATTTAAATATTGCAATCGGTTGTACCGGCGGAAGACATCGGTCTGTGGCAGTAGCGGAAGAAATACAGGGCATAATTGATGAGGCAGGATATCACAGCAAACTTATCCATAGAGATCTTTCTTGAGGAGGCCCTATTATGGTCGGTATCGTGATTGTTGCTCATGGCAGGCTGGCACAGGCCTTGGTTGAGACATCCGAGATGATTGTCGGACACGTGGAACAATTCAAGGCATGCTCATTTTGTCAAGGAAATGATGTTGAAAAACTCAGAAAATTTCTGAAAACCTCGATCAAAGAAGTTAACAATGGTGACGGTGTAATCATTTTAACCGACATGTTTGGCGGAACTCCATCGAATATAAGCCTTTCTTTTTTGGAAGATGGCGAAGTTGAAGTCATTACCGGAGTTAATCTGCCGATGGTGATCACCTCTCTAACTAAAAGAGAGGGCAAAAATATCCGTGAACTCTCCCAGATACTCAAGGATCATGGATGTAGTAATATTTATATTGCATCCGAGGTGTTAGCCACAAATCTTGTAAAGTAATGAATGTAGTATTATTGCGAGTTGATGATAGATTTATTCATGGACAGATTCTGGAATCGTGGATTCCATTTCTGCGTGCCCAGGGGATTATTGTGGCCAATGACGAACTGGCAAATGATCAATTTCAAAAAGCTATAATGTCAATGGCCATACCTGAAAGAATAAATCTGCGAATTGTTCCGGTCGAGATTGTTTCAAGGGTGCTCAGTGCAAAGGAGTTTTCAGATAAGCCAACATTAATCATTGTTTCATCCATCAAGGATGCTTCCCGGCTGTATCAAAACGGGCTTGCATTTACAAAGCTGAACATAGGCAACATGAAGGCACGAGATGGTTCAAGACAAGTATCATTTTCTGCATGGGTCGATTCCGAAGATATAGAATTGTTAAAGGATTTCATTGCAAGAGGTGTATATGTGAATTTACAATCGGTGCCGCGCGAACGTGATATCGATATGCGAACCATAATCGAAATGGTAGACCTATGAGTATAACACTGCTCGTAATATGTATTGTTACAGGTTCACTGCTCTGGCTTGATCGGGTTTTTATGTTTCAGTTGATGATTTCTCGTCCTATAATCATTGCATCCGTGCTGGGATTTGTTCTGGGAAATTTTCCCGTGGGGCTCTTAGTCGGTGCATCAATAGAACTCATCTGGATCAATTCCGCTCCGGTAGGATCCTACCTACCAAATGACGATTCCTTCTGTGCCATTGTCGCTGTACCCTCAGCGATCGCAGCCAGCACATGGATGAGTCAAAGTTCAGCTGCCGGACTTGCCCTTGTGTTGAGTCTTCCAACATCGTATCTAGGCAGGTATGTTGATATGCGTATTCGTATAGCAAATCAGACGTTGATACCCAGGGATATCGCGCAGTTTGAACACAGAATAGCGAGTACGATGTACAGGGCTCTGGCCCGCGCCTTTTTCTATATTTTGATCCCCGTGGGTATTTGTGTCATGATATTTTATTACTTGACCGTATTTACAGCACCCAAATTGCCCGCTTTTGTTACTGCCAGCCTTGAATACCTTCCATACGTATGTATTGTGATTGGAGTGGCAGGTCTGTTTCAACAGAGCCGGTCAAAAATTGCCCAAGCAGGTTCTTTTATTCTTGGTATGCTTGCGGTATTATTAGTGACGTGGATGTTTTAATCATAACTGATGTAACCACTCAAGATGTTCCTGCTATCCAAAAGATAGAAGATGCAAGTTTTCCATCACCGTGGAGCAAGCAGACCTTTCACAATACGATAACAGATCCCCGGTGTAAAAATATGGTGGCCTGGCTTGGTGATAACGTCGTAGGATATTGTTTTGCCTTGGAAATGGGAAACATGGTACACTTGCTCAATCTTGCTGTAAAGCCCGAGTGCCGCAGAAGAGGAATCGGGAAACGATTGTTGGAGGAGTTGATCTCATTTGCACAGCATTTGCAAAAGAATTGTGTGCTTTTGGAAGTGAGAAAAGGCAATACAGTTGCCAAAGCTCTGTACCGGAATTTAAAATTTACAAAAGTATGTACCTGGAAACGCTATTACCTTGATACTGCCGAAGATGCAGAGGTGATGATACGAGAGGTGCTGGGTAGAGGCCATGAAGGATCTTGAATGTCAAATTGTGTCCAATCAGATGGTATGTGAAGATACATATCTGTTACAGGCATGTTGTGATTTTGAATCGTGGAAACCAGGACAGTTTGTCATGGTCAGGATAAATGACTCATTTGAGCCCTTTTTACGGCGTCCTCTGGGCATTCTCGCATACCATGAGTCAAAACTCGAACTGCTCTACAAGGTCGTGGGAGATGGGACCCGATGTCTCTCGCTCAAGAAGCCAGGAGAGATTATCGCGGTGCTTGGTCCATTAGGAAACGGCTTCAGAATACCGGCCGGGGATGAACAGGTGACCTATGTGGCAGGAGGTGCGGGCTTGCCGCCGATTCTGGCCCTGGCCGAGCACATTAAAAAAGGCACGCTGATAATCGGAGCCCGTACAAGATCGAATATGCCTCTCTTGACAAGGATTCAGAGCATAACGGGGGTAGAGACGCTGATTGTTACTGATGACGGATCAATAGGGCCAAAAGCCCTGGCCGCCGATATTCTGGAGGAAGTAATACAGGATAGCCATCTTCCTGGGATTGTATATGCCTGCGGCCCCCCTGCCATGCTAAAAAAGACTGCCCTGATTTCACAAGCTAAAGGTCTTGCCTGCCAGGTTTCATTGGAAGAGCGTATGGCCTGCGGTTTTGGAGTCTGCACAGGTTGTATCGTTGCAACCAAAAGCGGCAATCAGCGGGTATGCAGGGAAGGTCCTGTTTTCGAGGCTGCCCAGATTAGGTGGAGTTGAGCATGGATACCACAATCAGAATCACCGATGAACTTGTTCTCAAGAATCCTGTTATGAGCGCTTCGGGAACATTTGCCTATGGAGAAGAATTCTCGGAGGTTATCGATTTATCATTATTAGGCGGTATTGTTACCAAAGGCCTGTCTCTTGAGCCTTCCAAAGGAAACCCCGTACCCAGGATAGTGGAAACCCCGTGCGGAATGATCAACTCCATTGGACTGGAAAACATCGGTATTGAGGCATTTCTGAAAAGCAAGCTCCCATTGCTGGGGCAGTGGAAAACCCCGGTGGTGGTTAACTTCTACGGAACCAATGAAGATGATTATGAAATACTTGCCTCCATGCTTGATTCGAAGAAGGATGTTGCCGCTCTGGAAATGAATGTCTCATGTCCGAATATTAAGAAAGGCGGTATTCATTTCGGTAAAGACCCTGACTACCTGTATTCCCTGGTCAGTAAAGTGCGTCAAGCCACAAACAAAACACTGTTGGTAAAACTATCACCACTGGCCTCGGATATAGCAGAGGTTGCCATCAGTGTCCAGGAAGCAGGTGCGGATGGCATTACATGTGTCAATACGATTCCGGCCATGGCTATTGACGAAAATACATGGATGCCGGTTTTGGCAAATATTACCGGCGGACTTTCCGGCCCGGCCATTAAACCGGTCGCACTTTACATGGTATGGGAGGTATCCAAACACGTACATATCCCCATTATTGCAGCCGGAGGGGCAGCATCATATCGTGATGTAATCCAGTTTATGCTGGCAGGAGCCTCAGCAGTTGAAATCGGAAGTTATGCCCTGCGTGATCCGTTCTGCTTCACTACAATTATTGAGGGGCTTGATAAATACATGCAGGAAAACGCCCTGGATCGCCTCGAGGATATTGTTGGCAAGCTGAAAACATAAGGCATTAAAAGGCCGTATTTTTAATCTACAATAGTATGTTGCGGGATTTAGCACAGACAAATCCCCTTGTTATTATTTTTCTGGGAGTAGTGGCCGGAATTGCGCTGGTCAATACGGATTGGACCCTTCTGTCCTTTTGCGCATTTTTTGTCGTTTTCTCGTACAGCCCGAAAGTGGTTATTCCCTTCTTGCTCGGATGTTGTATAGGCATTGTTTCACTGGCAATCGCTCCACAATGGAACGAAATACCAGAAGGATCATATGATCTGGAGGGAAGCGTTGTCAGCGCCGGTTTTTCTCATAATACCTATCGTATTGTACTGGCAGATGTATCAATAAACACAGAGAAGATCCGGGGACATGTACGTTTGAGTGTCTATAAGCATATCGGACAGCTTGATCAGGGATGTAATATCAGAACCAGGGCATTGCTCAGACCTGTGAAAGCATTTGGTAATATTGATGAATTTAATTACACCAGGTATCTTTTGACCGAAGGGATCGTTCTCAATGGAAATATTAGAGATTTCAATGAGATCGAAGTCATAAAACCAGCAAGAAATGCGTTCAGATCAAAAGCAGTCGAACTCCTCGCAAATATGTCGCGGCCAGAGGCCGAGGTTCTTAAGGCAGTTCTGACCGGAGATAAATCATGCCTGACGTATTGCCTGCGTGACATTTTCGCTTCGCTTGGTATTGCGCACATGCTGGCTATTTCAGGGCTGCACATGGGGCTCGTCATACTTTTCGGATATATGGCATGTTTTACCATTATCCGTCTGATCCCGGGCCTTGCGGTCAGGTTGGATTCACCGCTTATTGCAAAGCTTTTTGGACTGATTTGTGCGGCAGGCTTTGTCTGGTTTGTAGGAAGCTCGGCCCCAACGATACGCGCAGTAATAATGGCCGGAGTGCTGATAGGGTCGTTCATCTTTGTGCGCAAGGTTGA
>JAFGIF010000192.1 GCA_016929755.1 Deltaproteobacteria bacterium
AATGCTTTGGTGAGTGTTTTGCGACCGAAGACCAAAAAGAAGGCATGTCCGCTTTTTTAGAGAAACGGGCGTACAATTTTCAGGGAAAATAAGGGAAGAGGCAGCTATGAGCAATACATTGGTTGATGAGCGAGATGTACGGTTTGTTCTCTACGAGCAGTTAAAAATAGAGACGTTATGTCAGGCGGAGAAGTTTCGGGATCATTCGAAAGAGACATTTGACATGATCCTGGATGCAGGAGGGAAGTTGGCTCACAATGATTTCGCCCCGGCCAACGCTTCCGGAGACGATATCGGGTGTGAATGGATCGACGGTCATGTAAAGGCTCCGCAACCGTTTCATGCTCCGTACCGGAAGTATTGTGAAGGAGGTTGGCTCAGCCTTCCGGAAGCGTACGATATCGGGGGGCAGAGTGCCCCGGTTTCGCTGAATTTCGCCTGCCACGAGATGTTTTTTGCCGCGTGTCACTCGCTGGCCGGGTACATGGGATTAACCCATAGCGCCGCCAAGGTTATCGAACTCTACGGCACCGAGGAACAAAAGCAGAGATACCTGGAACCTCTCTATCAGGGGAAATACGGGGGCACGATGAACCTGACTGAAACGCAGGCCGGCAGCGACGTGGGGGCTGTGCGTACAAAAGCCATAAAAAATCCGGACGGCACCTACTCTATTGTTGGGGGCAAGATATTTATCAGTGCGGGAGAACAGGACCTTACAGAGAATATCATACACATTGTTCTGGCCAGAATAGAGGGAGATCCTCCGGGAACCAGAGGTTTGTCGTGCTTTATTGTTCCGAAGTTGTCGGTAAACACTGATGGAACGTTGGGGAAAAGGAATGATGTCATTTGTGCGGGCATAGAACATAAGATGGGAATGAAGGGTTCGGCAACATGTGTGCTGAACTTCGGAGAAAATGGAAAGTGTGTGGGCGAACTTCTGGGTCCTGCACAAAAAGGCATCATTGTAATGTTCGCCATGATGAATGAACAACGGGCCCTGGTAGGATTACAAGGCCTGGCACAGGCAAGCACCGCATATCTGCATGCCTTGAGTTTTGCTAGGGAGAGGCTGCAGGGAGCAATGTTGGGAAGCAAGGGTCTGGAGCAGGTACCAATTATCAGACATCCCGGTGTTCACAGAGATCTCTTGTGGATGAAAGCTTTCACCGAGGGCATGCGGGCGCTCGTTCTTTATGTTGTGTATTGTATGGATATGGTGGAGGCGAGCAGCGACAGCGAAGAGCAGAAGCAGTGGCAGTTTCTGGTGGAGATCCTTACCCCGGTATGTAAGGCCTATTGTACAGACAGGGGGTTCGAAGTTTGTATCCGTTCCATACAGGTTCTCGGGGGATATGGATACTGCAGGGAATATAAGGTGGAACAGTTCGCCAGGGATTGCAAGGTGACTTCGATTTATGAAGGCACGAATGCAATTCAAGCCATGGATCTGTTTGGAAGAAAGATCCGAATGAGCAAGGGGGCGGCGTTTGATCTGGCCGTAAAAAAAATGAAAGAACAGGCAGAGAAAGCGCAGAATATTGAAGAATTGAAGCCATATGCCCTGAAAGTGAATACATCCATTGCGGTCTTGCAAAACATCACCGGGGAACTGCTCGACCGGCTTTCGAATGGTGAAGCGTTTGCAGTATTTTCATGGGCTACATCGTACCTCGAGATATTCGGTGATGTCGTGCTGGGGTGGTTATTGCTCTGGCAGGCGAGAGTTGCCTGTGAAAGCAAATCAGCGTCTATTGATACAGATGAAGAATTTTATCTCAGCAAAATAAATACTGCAAAGTTTTACATAGGGACAGTGCTTCCATTGGTTGCAGGGAAAACCGCCGCCATCAAGCAAAACGAATCTTCATTCTACGGCATGGGGGGAGCAATTTTTTGCCAGTAAGATCAGGCTAACAGGGAACACATTCGAAAATAAAAAAGGAGCAGGCGATTATGCTGAGAACAAAAGAACAATACCATGAAGATTTATTCAGGATGCGACCGAATATTTGTATTGGAGGCAAGATGGTCGGACGGGAAGATCCCCGGCTTATGCCCGGTATCAGGGTTCTGGATCTGACATTTGATTTGGCGAATGATCCTGAATGGAAAGGGCTGGCAACGGCGATTTCACCTATAACGGGAGAGGAAATTAACCGCTGGGCTCACCTGCCGCAGAATCCTTTTGACCTGATGCAGAAACAGAAACTGATCCGTCTTGCGGCCCGTAGAGTTGGCGGTTGTATCCAGAGATGTATGGGTCACGATGCAATTAATGCCCTGGCGATTTGCACCAAGGAAATCGATGAAGCAAAGGGAACGCAATACCATACAAGGTTTTTAGACTATCTGCGGCAATACCATCATAAAGACCTGGATGGCTGTTGTGCCCAGACCGACAGCAAGGGCGATCGGCTCAAGAGGCCGAGCCAGCAGTTTGATCCTGATGCCTACGTGCATATAGTTGAAGAGCGCAAGGACGGAATTGTTGTCAGCGGTTTTAAAATGTCAATTACCCAGGCGGCATATGCTGATGAAATATTGACCATACCAACCCGGGCCCTGATGGATGAAGATCGTGATTATGCGGTCGCCTTTGCTCTCCCGGCAGACTGGGAAGGAATGACATTAATCACCCGTCCGGTTTGGCTCAGAGAAAAGGATGATTCGGATGCGCCGCCCTTCTGCAAATACGGTGTTTCGGATTCGGTCATAGTTTTCGATAATGTGTTTGTCCCCAAAGAAAGAGTTTTCATGTGCGGGGAGTGGGAGTTCGGCAGGAGACTGGCAATGCTGTTTGCGGATTCTCACAGACATAGCTACAGCGGGTGCAAACCGGCTGCTTCGGATATTCTGTGCGGGGTGACTGCATTGGCCGCTGAAGCCAACAATATTCAAAAAGTCTCCCATGTGCGCGAGAAACTTTCGGAATTTGCCGGAGCCGCCGAACTGGCCTTTGCCGCCGGAGTTGCAGCCGCAGTCTTTGGCGAGAAGACATCTTCCGGAGTTTTCTTCCCCAATACGATCTATGCCAATGTGGGCAGAAGAATGACAGGCGAAATGATTTATCACGAATACAACATACTCACCGAAATAGCCGGTGGAATAGGCGCCACTCTGCCATTCAAGGAAGACTTTAAGTGTGAACAATGCAAAGCGCATCTGGACAGGTTTATCGTGAGAAATCCGGATCTTTCCTCTGACGAATCTTTGAAAATATGGAATCTTGTAGAGAATGTAGGCGCTTCTCCCATGACCGCTTGGTACGAGATCGCCGGTGTGCACGGAGGAGGTTCACCCATAATGGAAACCATAGCGCTGGGTCTCGAGTATGATTACGAAACCAGGAAAAAGCTTGCCAGATTTCTCGCGGGAATTGACGAGTCATTCGATGATACCAAAGATAGAAACAGCACACCTTCTTTCGGGATGAGCCTGATTGAAGATAAGAAAAAATAATTCTAAAGGTAATAAATTGTTTAAATGGCCACTTAAAGGAAAAGATGTCTGGTGATTTATCCACATTGAGGGCCGAGATACATACATGTAAAATGAACGGCAAGAGAAGAACAATAGATGTGGTTTGTTATATAGAGCCCTGTCTTATTGAGTTGTTGTATAGCACAAACCATTTCATTGTGAGAAGCACAGTAAAGTAATATAATTTTCAATGTATGTACTACTTGTATGTGCTACTGTAGAAAGATCGATATGTTTTTGCTGAGCAGGATAAACATATGAATCTTGTGACTATCTTTGACCGGCACATCGAGCGCGTAGGTGATACCAGGCTGCTTGTCTTTAACGAGAGCGACTATAC
>JAFGIF010000193.1 GCA_016929755.1 Deltaproteobacteria bacterium
ACTTGACAGAAGATTATGCATAGTTATAGTTTTTACGAAAGATACAGATAAGGAAGAGAAAATTACTCGATCATATGAAAAATCCAGCTAGTTATATTGTACAGCTTGTCCACATTAAAGGGCCCCTGGAAGGCCAGATACAGGAGTTTGCCCAAAACGTAATCACCATTGGGAGATACCCTCATTTTAACGTTACATATCCTAAAGATCTGGTAATTATTTCACGCGATCACGCTGAAATTCAAAGAGAAGGCAATCGATTCAAGATCATTAACAAAAGCAGCAACAACACCTATGTAAACGGCAAAAGACTCGAAAAAGGCCAAGAGGCATATCTCAAAAATGGTGACGTTCTGATGTTTGCCGAAGGAGGACCCAAGGCAAGCTTTTTATCCAAGATAGCAGAAAACCAGGAGGAAATAGAACGGCTTGTAGCTGCGGGCAAACCCTTAGAGCCGCAAATTCATCCAAAAGAACCTATCGTTGAGCATCCTCCGGAAGAAGTTTATCAAGAACAAAAACGAGTCGTTGAGGAAATCTCCATCCAAAGGGTGCAGGCCCCGCTGATCGTGCAGTACGGGCCTACGCTTAGATCATTCAAAGAATTGCCGGTAACTATCGGGAAAAAAAGCGATTGTGATTTTGTCCTGAATCATTCAGCCCTATCTGATCAACATGCCGTAATATTTTTCAGTAATGATCAATACCGGGTAAAAGATCTCACCGGGAAAAGGGCTGTCTCAATCAATAACCAGCCCATTGAGCTTCAGGCCTCCCTCTTACCCAATGATATACTCGCATTGAGTCCTCAAGGCCCGCGATTTCGTTTTCTGGGTGATGGCCGACTGGCTGAATATGAAGAACCTGCACAAGAAGCGGCCCCGCCCATCAATCCAGTTACACCGGAAAAGCCTCAGGAAAATGAAGACAACCAGAAAAAACCCAAAGGTCTTGGGGCATTCTATAAGGATATTTTTCGGAAGTAACGGTATTGCGTTGTAATTATAGGTAAGCACCTTTTTTACTGAGCGATTTGAATTTCTCCCCATCCGATCCGGGGAGAATCTCAAAAGTAGTGGAGGAAAATATGCAAGTTCCCGTTATGCCCTATACTATTGTCGTGTTAGCGCCCTTTTTAACCCGCGAAGATGTGGTCTGGACACAAGACCCGATTTCGATCGACGCGGCAACCATTGATCAGGTAATGGAGGAATTTGAGCTCACATTTACCATACCGGTGCCGAAAGATATATATCCAGAGGGTGCATTCGAATTACACTGTAAGAAATTCAAGGATTTTCATCCTGATGGCCTTGTGAAAAGCGATATGTTTCTGAAAAATATTTTCGATGCAAAATACTTCATTATACAGGCTCAACATGATGGTCAGCCCGTCGAAGCGATTCATGAGCGCCTTCGACAGTGGCCTGATCTGCCCCGGCTTAGCTTTGATGACACGCTCCAACAACCCCGTTCGAATAATGCGAGTGTTGATAATATATTCCAAATGGTGGCTTTCCCGGAAGGAATAACCTCCCAGGGTGAAACGGGATCTCTGCCGGATCAGATTGATAGCATTCTCCGCCAGATCTTAAATAATGTTTATTCCGATGAGAAATTCAGAAAATGCGAGGCTCTCTGGCGCGGACTGCGGTTCCTGCTTGAGCAGGGGGGAATTAATTCAGATATCAAGTTCTTAATAGTGCCGACTACAAAGGATAGCCTGGAAAAAACCCTAGACAACCTGACGAAAAAACTGGTGCTGGATCCACCTTCCCTGATTCTTGTCGATATACCATTTGACAGTTCGGCAAGAAGTGTAAAACTTATTGAGAAAATAGCTTGTTTTTCAGAAACACTGCTCGCGCCTACTGTCTGCTGGATATCATCAAACTTCTTCCACCTTGATGTATGGCGGGATATGAAAAAGCTGCCTCATCTGCCACACTATCTGGAAGAAGCATTCTTTGCCAAATGGCGGAATCTGCGCCAAAAAGATTGTGCCAGGTGGCTGGCCCTTACCTGCAACTGTTTCCTGACGCGTTATCAGTATGGAGCTGAAAATCCGTTGAGACTTGTCAGTTTCGAAGAACGTGATAATCTCTGGATCTCTCCGGTATGGGCAATCGCCTCACTCATGGTACAAAGCATGGCCGGAACCGGGTGGGCCACCTGCATTACTGATTGGAGACAATACCGGCTTGAAGATCTGGCATTACACAAAAATGCCGATAATACATCTGTATCTACCGAGACGATGATTGACGATCAGAGAATTGCCCAGCTCATACACTGCGGAATCATGCCGCTTGTCGGGCTACCAGGCAGAGATAGAGCCTTTGTTCCCCAGGAGACCATGGCAGGGAATGCCACCCTGAGTTACCAGGCTTTTGTATCCAGGATCACACAATTTCTCATGTGGTGCAGGGAATCTTTCAAACAAGAGCTCAATCCATCAAAACTTCAGGACACTATCAGAGAAGCCCTTGTGCTTTTTGCCGATAAAAGCGGATTACAGGCTTTTGACGATATCGACGTCAGGGCCGGCATGTCTGCTGGTGATGGGCGCACAGTCATTCGTATTTCGATCGAACCATCACGAAATATTTTACCTGGCGTACAAAAGCTGGAAATGGAATTTTTCTGGTAATCAAAACTTATTTTTTTAATCCCTGTATGATTTATTCAATTGCGCCGGTTATCAGGCCTTTTAATGGATCAGGAATTTCCCCCACTACATCAAGATCGATGATTTCCTGAAAAGCCGGTATTCCGGAAAGCTGGGTAATCTGTGTAATAAAATCATCCGGGGGAAGAAATGCCGCTACCGGGGCATTCAGGATAACTACGGGAAGCCCTCCCAAATCTGAAAGATCTTTTACCTCAATTGAATAGCGAAGATCTTCCAGGAGCTGGTTTAATTCAGGATATTTTTTAAGAAACATCACCATTACCAGATGATGGAGGATGGCTGTGCGCATATCATCCTCCTGCCGGGATTCAACGCCTGAGATCATAGCCCGCAGGCGCTCCAGATTACATTCACTTTGATAGGAAAGAATCCAACGGGTCGGACAGGTAATAGTGGCCATCTTATTTTGCGATCCTTCCAGATTAAGTGAATATTTGAAAGGGGTTGCCTCAAGGATGTTTGAAATTGGCGGTATCGGAATCGGCAGTTTTCTGGATAAACCAAATGGTTTCTCACAAATCGCGGCATACTTTTCCTGAAGCTCTGCAAAGGCCTTGTCCGAGCCGGAAACCTCCTCCATGAGCACACTTTTGATATACGTACCCAATAATTTACGTGGAATAAACAAGGATCGCAATACCATAAGATGGCCTTTGAGGCGCTTGTCCAGTACATTAGAAATACGTTGCGTTGACTCCCGCATGTTCAGAAATTGCTGGTTATCCAGATCCTTGCGCATTACTTCTCCATTTGTCATAACACCTTCTCCAATTTTACAATTTTCTTATATGTTTGCTCGATTGAGAATATGCCGACGAAATCTATTTCAGGTTTACCACATAGACATCTGCAACATCTTGGCGGGTATATGCTCCGAAAACAATCGATTCGGGATAACCCTCAACCTTGAGATAATAAGAATCCTGAGATGAAAGCTCATTCTGAACAGCCCAGGCGCTGTATTCTCTTTGGCCAAGTTGAAGCTGTAAGCCTTTGACTGGATAGTTGAGGGTTGATTTTTCGGGAAGCCGACCTCTGGCTCCCACTGCATGAAAATTGATCTCGGCGCCGGCCACACCAAACATGGCTCCCTGCCATAGATCGGTTGCAGGCCCTATCTCAAACCATTGTCCGATATGGGGATTACCAAAGCAATCCAGACGATAGCCAGTCATTGTATCCCCGGCTGGCGCATGCACCCTGGCAACCAGTTTGGCGGCAAGGACCGGATTCGAGACAGATAAAACATCCGTGTTTATAAGAGGGGTGGTAAACTGCTTAGATGAGACAGCATCACCTTGCGTTTGCAGCACTACGATCGGAAAGTTGTTACCGCGCTGAGCCTGAATGCTCATGGCCAGAAGGGAAAGACCATAGCGAATACTCGGTTTTTGCAATTCCTTATCAGATGTCAAAACGGCCCAGAGCCCGATGTTGGAGTCAAGGAGTTCATTTCGAGCCCCCATCCAGGCCATCTTTTCCAAGTCATCCGCCCAGAAATGACCCTTAAGCTCCAAACCGTAGTTTTTCAGCTGTGACATTAATGTTTTGACCATTTCCTCTGAAGAGATAAGAGAGGTAAGCCATAGCGTTTTCATACCGGCATCCTTGTGTGTTTTTTTATTTGTAACCCTTAAAAATATCTATAAAACAAAGTAGTTGAACTATTATGGGATTAGATTCATTATGCAGCACCTATGTGAACCAAGGTTCACCGTATTTCTACTGTCCTGACCTCCAGAGCTGTCAAGTCCCGGATAGGGCATATGCCCCGCCAGACGAGATACAGGCGTTTCTCTTCAGGAATCAGGCAGAGAGTGTCCAGATTGAGCGCCATTTCTTCGATGGCAGGCTCGATCTCGTCTGCTCCTTTATGATACTCGTTTGTCTCGGCGCTCGTACCTGTGGGCGCCAGATGATCGGCTTTGGTTATAGTACAGCTGAGCTCAATGCCTGGAAGCCGGAACTGAACCTTTCCCGCAGGACTCAGATTCATCAGCTCCACTTCCTCATTTCCTTTCAAATATCCCTCCAGCTGCAAGTCGGGATGGGCTCCATTATAGTATTCGAATTTGAAATCCTTCGGCAGATTTGGGGAACGCTCCTTGCGCCAGGATTCATCATAGGTACCCAGGAAGGCTGTCCTTGGCATCCATGCCCTGCCATAGAATCCGAACCCAACCACTCTGGGGTGATCCTTCCATGATTTTATCAGTTTTTGTGGATCCTCAAGGTTTGGCAACCGGGCTCCATCAAGAGTATTCTTAGATTTTTTTACAAAATAGCCCCGTCCGATCAAATTTTCCCCACAAAATCCTGATCCTTCAGGATCGATACCGCCAAAGGCGTGTTCATAGACAATATCCATAGTCTCAAATGGTTGCGGCTTCGTGAAGTGCTCAGGCATTACACGGTTTGAACACACCCAGTGACGCTCACCGATTACCCGGATGGTCTTTTGCACTGGGCCCACCCGTAAAGATACATCGAGAACTTGAACCGGTTTTCCTCCCGGGGCATGTACTTTGCCTACCAGCACGATATCAGCCCTGGGTTTGTAGGGTGCCACATCCGATTCAAACTTGACACTTCCTCCATCTTTATCATCATACACTTCATCGCCGAATAAGACGGGCAACTGCTCGGAAGCCACAACAGCCGGCTCACCAGGACGAATTTCAAATGTGCCCTTGACGATCACCGTCAACACCGGCGTGTCATCCGGTCCGTAAAAGGGCAATGCCTCAATCTGAAAAGCTGTGTCATTGATAATTTCCATATCTATTTTCTCATAACTTCTGGATACCTATGTCAAAACTCCGGGTTTTGGAATAACAGTACCTCCCAGGACCGGCCCGACCGGCACAAACGGCGGTGCAAAAGTCGGTATCGGCCCTGTACCAAGTACATTCTGCACCATTGTGGATGCTTTAAACGTCTGGAATACGACAGAAAACGCTTTTGTTATCGCATCAAACAGATTCGAGGCATGCAAAGCCTTTGGGTCGCCGAGAATACCCATCATGGCGCCCTTCAGACTGCCGGGCGAAAGCCCACTCTCACCCGGAGAAGAAAAAGTGATAAGCGGCATTGGAATATTGGGTGTAGGCGGAGCCACTGGCCCTGGAAAAGCGGCGAATGAAGGATACATCAATGTCCCCATGAGGCCCATATGCCAGGGCATCCAGAAAGTGCCTAATGCAGTGGCAATGGCATTGGAATATCTATTCTCCTGGGGAGTTTTCTTCGGCGCCTTGGAAAGAATCAGGGGCGTCAGGGGCGGACCGACAACATTGCCGGGCAGCATCATCCCCACCGGACCGTTGATAATGACCCCTGCAATAGTGGCCATTTTCATCCACTTATCAATCGCTTCACTGATGGCCCCGCAGATGCCATCGATAAACTTCTCGAATTTCTCCCCGATGTCCTTGGATGTATCAACATGGTACTTGTTCAACGAGGCCTCGCGGAAAAGATTGGTGGGTGTATTCGGGGCAACAGCCAATTCGCTCGAGTCAAACGCACCGGGATACTGATCGCCTGGCTGAGCCCAGCCCATAGGCAGCTTGATGCCCATGGAAAGGAAATTGGCCTTGGCCAACTTGCAAAACATTTCTTTTTGTGGTGCCGGCATAATTTCTAATGTCTCTGGTTTGATTGTAGCGCAGGGCCTTGTAACATTACCTTTTCCGGTTTAATAGATTCCCTCTGAGATCAGCCGCCGACGATTACATCGGAACTGCCATCGATAAGGCTGCCCAAACCGCCGCAATGGGTATCCATATCTCCCTTGCGATGGGCCGGCCGATAATTGATCATTACCGTCGCACTGCCTGAAGTCGCGACCCATGTATTCGGCCCACAGCAGGCAGTATGAATACCCATATCTCCTACCCGCAAGGCCGGTTTTTTGTTCACAAACACATCGGGCGAGCCTTGAACTGCCGGGCCCTTGACCGAATGGGGACAAGCCGGGCAGCCGTGAAAATCAACCGGGGCATGTGATTTATCTCCGAGACGACCTTGGGACGGCATTATTACCTCCTGAAGGTATAAGCATCTTCACATAATTTATCATCTTGCATCTTGCCTGTTATGCTTCAAGTTGATACGGCATTCATTCCTCTTTGCTAATCCGGCATGAACAATTTATTTTTAATTACTTAGAGTAATATAAGCTGCCGGATGGCAAGGCTTCAGATCTTTTCCCAGGCGTCCTTGTCCAGGTCAGGGAAAGTGATCTTGCACGTGCCGGGGTCAATGCCGTTGACTCGGGCAACTCCGTTTTCATCGGTAGTTCCCTTGGCAATGGTTTTGCCGTCTTTCAAGGTAATACGGAAGCGTTCGCCTACAACCGGCTCATCATCTTCATCAACCAGTTCGATTTCGATCCAGGTTTTTTCTTGCCCTTGATTGGCTTCTTCATCTGATTCGACAAAGCTGTGGGCATCGTAGACCACATCCTTACCCGCCTTCGCGCTACCCGCGACAAGGGCTTCTATCGGGGCTATCGGGGTGAGTGCTTTCCCGGCCTTGCCTTTCAGGGCTGATCCGCCGCTGTTTATCATCACCATATTACCCTTTATGAATATACCCCCGGAGTTGATAGTGATAAAATTTCCGCCCACATTGACGGTTACCCCGCTCATTCCTTCGAGAACCAGGTTCATTCCCTTGATATAAAAATCCTGTTTGACCTGTTCTGAATGATTCTTCTTGAAAACCTCGATTACATCTCCATCCACCGTGATCGAACGGGATTTGGCGACATTGATCGCTTCCTTCCCCCCGATCTTCAAGCTGTGATCGCGTTTTATCTCCTTGAGCTCGTCCTGCTTGATTATTGCGTGTTTGTCGCGCTCAATCTTCTCTACCTTGTCGCGCTTGACAATTAGATGCCGGTCGTTGCCTACCCACTCCCGGCGATTACTCTTGATGCGCATATCCAGATTTTTTTCGGCATGGATAAAAATTTCCTCATCACCCTTGGCATCCTCAAAGCGGATTTCGTTAAAGCCGCCTCCACCCGGAGAACTGTTGGTCTTGATAGTACTTTTCGTTTTTTCAGCATCAAGTGGATAAGGTGGCATATTGTCGGCATTATATACCCTGCCTGTTATTACAGGCTGGTCAGGATCACCTTCGAGAAAATCGACAAGCACCTCCTGGCCTATGCGGGGAATAAAAATGGAACCGTAATTACCGCCGGCAAAAGTACTTGCCACTCGAATCCAGCAGGAACTCGTATCATCACGCTTTCCCAGACGGTCCCAGTGAAACTGTACTTTTACCCGGCCATACTCATCGGTCCAGATCTCCTCACCCTTGGGCCCGACCACCAGGGCGGACTGAATTCCCTCAACTATGGGTTTGGCTGTTCTTCGCTCAGGCCTAATGGCAATCGATGCGGGAACCGCCAGAAATTGATTTGTATAGCTGGATTCACCTTTGCCAGAGTGTTCTTCAAGTGTTTGCGACTGCAAGCCTGTGTGAAGTACTTCTATGAGCAGATATTTTTGGTTGAAGCTTTGGCGATCATGATTTGAGAGTGTGAAGGTAAATCCGGGGATAAACCTGCAACATCCGCTTTTGCCTTCAGCCGTTTCCTTATACTGAAGAGTTTCCTGAAGTCGGATCTCGGAGAGCTTCCTGCCAATATCATCGGCAAGATATTCACCCGGGTAGTCATAAATCTCCAGGTTGGTAAAAGAATCTGACTGGGAAGCGGAAAGCAAATTCAGAGCCGGTTTTTCAAAATTATAATCCTGAAGAGTGTACTTTCCGGGCAGAATTTTGCGCGAAACACCAAATTTATACACCGCCTCTTCATCGGGCACCATTGAATCACCAGAGTGAATCAAAACTTCGGGGTCTGCTTCAATGGGCTGGTAATTTATTGTGCTGTCACCAAAAACCAGAAAATGTTTTTTCTGGCTGTGCTCAAAAAAGTAAAAAATTCCTTCTTCTTCCAGCAGTCGCGATATGAAGCTGAGGTCTGTTTCACGGTATTGAACACAGTATTCTCTTACTTGAAGCGCATTTTGCAAACGGAATTCGAACCGATCACTTGTTATCCCACTCTCCTGCAAAATTTGCGTTATAATCTCCTGGATGTTTTGTTGTTGGAAAATCCGGCAGTCCTGCTGGAGGGTAAGCAACCAGATAGACGGAACCATTTTTGCCTGATACAATAAAAACCGGCCGCTGCTACCGGTCTGCATAAACTCACAGATTATCCCATGAAAATAGCGGTCTGCCTTGTCACCCAAAATCATCAGAAGGCCGTCTTTGCCGATAACATTATCAAAATCGATTTCATCTTCGGTTGCCAGATGCAGGATTACTTCAAACGGGGCAGACATCACCTCCCGGGCTGTAAAATCAACGACCCGTAAAGGCACGCCGGCAATTTCAAACATGAATTGAGCTTCTTGAGCAGAACAGGAGAGCACCATTTTATTCTCCAAATTCAATCATAAACGATCCGTCTTTGGCCAGACCCAGACGAACCTCAGAGGGTACGGTACCTTCACTCATCCTGGAAAGGATCTCCTGGGACATGCGGGGCATGATTGTCCCACTCATAATATAGTCGATATTTCTGGCCCCGGTTTCAACCTCGGTGCAGCGCTCGGCGATCTGGTCTATAACGGGCTCGGTATATATGAGTTTCATTTTGTGGGTTTCGTCGAGGCGCCGCACCATCTTGTTCATCTTCAGTCTCACGATATCCTTGAGTATTTCAGGAGGGAGTGTGAAATACGGCACCACGTTCATGCGTGCCAATAGTGCCGGTTTGAAATGATTACTCAGAATCGGTCGAATGGCGGCATTCACCGTCTCCACACTCGGTAGCTCCTCTCCGGCGCACAGTTCCGTAATCACATCAGTCGCCAAGTTGCTGGTCAGAAAAATCACGGTATTCTTGAAATCGATGGAACGTCCTTCACCGTCTGAGAGCATACCCTTATCGAAAACCTGGTAAAAGAGATTCATCACCTCCAGATGCCCCTTTTCCACTTCATCCAGCAAAACCACGCTGTAGGGACGCTGACGAACGGCCTCACTGAGCACCCCGCCCTCTCCATAGCCCACATACCCTGGCGGTGAACCGATCAGGCGGCTGACGGTGTGCTTTTCCTGGAATTCACTCATGTTGATTGCCACCATGAAGTTTTCGCCCCCGAACAACAGATCGGCAATGGCCAAACCGGTTTCGGTTTTGCCTACACCGCTGGGACCCACCAGCAAAAATACTCCCAGAGGCTGTTCTGGGTCCTTGATGCCGGCCTTTGCAGCTTTAAGGACCTGGGTGATCACGCTGATGCCCTCGTCCTGACCCTTGATCCTGAGTTTGAGGTTCTGCTCCAGTTTGATAATGTTCAACGCTTCGTCACGCATGACATTACCGAGAGGAATACCGGTCCAGTCTGATACCACTTTGGATACCACATCCGGATCAACCTCGATCTTAACCAGGGGAGATTGCCCCTGCAGGGATTCCAGATCCCCGGAAGCCTTGGCGATCTGTGCTTTCAGCTTCTCTTCCTCTCCGGCCACAGGATTTTCCCGGCTGTTCAGCTCAAAGATCGATCTTCTTGCTGCGATGATCTCTCGTGCAAGCGCCTGTTCCTTGAGCCAGCGTTCCTTCATACCGACCAATTCGTCATTCAACCCTGCCAGTTCGGTTTCTATCTCTTCCAGACGCACTGTATCGATCTCGATTCCGTGCATTCTGTCACGTTCCAATGCTTTACTTTCCCGTGCAAGGGCCTGGACCTTGCGTTCCTTATCTTCAATCACATCCGGTTTGGCGCTCAGCAAAACCTTAACCCTGGCTGCCGCCGTGTCTAAAAGGTCAACGGCCTTATCCGGCAGCTGCCGGCCGGATATATAGCGACTGGAAAGGGATGCAGCAGCCTGGATGGCATCATCCCTCACTACTACGTTATGGGCTGCCTCATATTTACTTTTCAATCCTCGTAAAATCAGTACTGCGGTTTCCTCGGATGGCTCATCCAGCTTGACCAGCTGAAAACGGCGTGCCAGGGCCGCATCTTTTTCGAAATACTTCTTGTATTCCGACCACGTGGTGGCTGCCACCGTTCGCAACTCTCCCCGGGCCAAGGCCGGTTTCAGCAGGTTTGCAGCATCACTCATGCCTGCTGCTCCGCCTGCTCCGATCAAAGTATGCGCTTCATCGATGAAAAGAATGATTGGTTTTTCCGAGGACTTGATTTCGTTTATCACCGACTTCAGACGGTTTTCAAATTCTCCCTTCATACCGGCCCCCGCCTGAAGAAGTCCCATATCCAGACCGAGAATAGAAACATCTCTGAGCAGTTCAGGCACATCGCCCTCCACCACTCTGAGTGCCAGACCTTCTACCACAGCAGTCTTACCGACCCCTGCTTCTCCCACCACAATCGGATTATTTTTGCGTCTACGGGCCAGAATATCGACCATCTGGCGAATCTCATTGTCGCGGCCAAATACCGGGTCAATTTCTCCGGCTGCAGCTTTTGCGGTAAAATCTTCACAAAAACGGCCGATCGCAGTGGCATCCCCTGGCGGGAGCTGACCCTGGGCCGTCTCCCCGACAGCACTTGGCTGCTCTATGGATACTTTTACAATCGAGCCGAAGCGGGAAAGCAGCGTTTCCCTGCTGATGGTAGTCAGCAGATCCACATAATCTCCTGCGGCAAATTGAGTTGATTTTTGTAAAAACGCTGCCAGCAGCGCTCCTGATCTTACCCGCTGTAATTCAAGATCGACAGAGGCAATCAGCCAGGCTTCCTGAAACAGCTCTATTAACAATGGAGAAAAAACCGGCTTGGCAGCGTTGCCGCTACGAAATTCTTCGATGGTTGCGTCAATCATCTTTCTCACCTTGCCGCTGTCCAGATCAAACTGGCGCAAGATCAAAGGCAGATCAGATTGGGGATTTTCAAGCAATTTTGCCAGGAAATGCTCAACTGTAACTTCGTAATGAGTGCGTGATACACACAAACCGGCCGCCCCCTCGAGAGACTGGGAACAGTACGTATTCAACCGACCTAATAGGGCTCTCATATCAACACTGATCATGCTTTTCTCCTATGCACAGTTATACCTCGGGATAAAATCTTGCCCGAACATCCCCGAGATTATCCCCTGAAAACAACCAGGTATCCAAACCGAGTCGAGACCACGCTGATGCCCCCAGACATGCAGTCTGAATCTGTTTGTCAGACAAAATGATCTCAATATCGTAATCGAGAGGTTCCACCACATAAAGCTTTGTTAAGGAGGTGAGCTTTTGATACCACTCGCCCTCCGGCAGCAGCTTCTGAAATTGGTTGTATTCAACCGGACCCACCTGAATGCGAAACATGCCCATTCGATCAGCAATTTCTTCACCTAAAAATGAGTCAACCCCTAAAGCCGATCCGGACCTCCCAAGAAAAAGCTTCTGTTCTTCCGGAATTTTTGACTTTCGGGGAATACAGGGAATTATCTTTAGTGGTATCTGATATAATGCATCGCTTAAAAGGGTTTTCAGCCCCAGGGAGGATCTGGGCAATTGAGTGAACAAACCCACATACCGCAGGAGTTGGTAGGGCTCAGGGACATCTTGTCTGATCTCGTCTTCGCCAAGGCCAATGAGACAGAACAGTCTTTGTAGGTAGTGGAGGTTATGTTCTTCTACAATCTTAAGATATTGGCGATTCTTGCTCCAGCATTGAAACAAAAGCTGAAATAGACGATGATTGATAATATCTAGAAAATCTCTGGTAACCGATTCATCATCAGAAACTTCATCAATGAGGTCTTCGGTATAAAAAGTGGGCAGCGGCGATGAATTGCCGTACAGGCCAAGAAAATTTGCAGTAACAAGGAACTGATTCTCTTTACCATCGATCTCTTCAATGCGTTCTACATCAGAGGGTGGAAAAGCCAGAGACAGGTTTGGCCGTATCCGGATATGCTCAGAATCCAAGTCATCGGTTTGATCGGATTTCTTAGTGGGGGCAATAAACAAGCGTAACAGACGAATAATCTGGAAGAAAGAAAACGAATGGCCTTCTTTGAGAAGATCCAGTTTTATATCAAAGGATGGTCCCCTATCCTGGCCGGCCACTGATAGGTATCTCCTTTCACAGCATCCTGTATCTCAAGCTGTGTGTAAGTATTTAAGGAAGCATATGATGCGAGGAATTCATCCAGCACACACCCGAAAAGAAAGAGATCTCCCGGAGAGGCAAAATGATCTTGTCTCAATTTTGCCCTGATTTCTTGTCCGCGCATCATCACCCCTCGCACCAGGCGGGAACAAGTTCTTGCCTCGATATTTTCGATTCCGGCGATGCGTCTTTTATTGGCTGTCAGCGCCACCCGGTCCCTGTTTGAAACAAAGGTGTAGAGATTCAAAAGTGCCTTAAAATTTTCGACTGAAGCCAAAGAAAGATAATTCAAGGAAAGATGAGACTGCAAACGCCATAAAAGATCTGTTCCTAAAGGGGGCAAGACATTCGATGTGGCGGGGCGGATATTTTGAAAATCGACAAATTCCGGCGAACTGCTGGTTGGAATCCGAATGTCCCCTGTATGCAAGCTTTCCGGCAGGGTACCATTGGTACACAAAATATCAACAGAAAGTGTCTCAGATTCCGGCGGCCTCTCTCCCGCAGGATAAGTCGGAGCAAGATATACGTCGAGACCATCTTGAATCGGCGATCTTTTAATAATAGTATGGTAAACAGGATTGAGTTCGGGCTCGGGATTGAAAAGCTCAAAGGGCACATAGTTTCTCTGTTCGGCCGTGCCGTGTACAAACCCTACCACCTTATCAACCGAATAGACCTGATAATGAGAGGCATTGGTTCCGGCCGGCCGCACCAGATATTCCGACCTTTTGTGGTCGAGACGAATTGGATCGGCTTCGTGCTCAAAGATATTAATAACAGGAGTAGCAAAGAGAGCGAAATTATCTTTTCTGATCCTCGGAGGAGAAAACGGAAAGTCATCGAGTTCAAGGAGTATTTCAAAACGTGAACCTTCGCCTCTATCGACCCAACGTTCCCAGTCGGTGAGATCAAAAAACAAAAACTTTTCCGGCATTGTAAAATATTCCTGAAGCATCCTGTAGCCCGGAAAAGAATGCGATGGATAGGGAAAGAGGCCCTCATCGACTCCATATCCTACCGGCTTGATACTGTCCGGCTTCAGGGTACAGGAACTCCCCGTATCGAGCGGTCTCAGAATAATTTGTCTAAGATGGTTACGCACCAGCAGATATATATCAGCAGCGCCGGTATAGTCACCTGAGAGAAAAAACCGCAATGCCTTGGGCTGCCAGTCGCAAAGACGCATCCCGCGCAGTTCGAGTAAAAGACGAATGCATGGCGGAGTACCTGCGGACTCAAACAAAGATGCCTCAATAAGGCTGAGGGGATGAAGTTCCACATCGTAGCAGGTCTGAAAGAGGCACGCCGTGCCCTCCACCGGCACTGAAGCAATCGTGACCCCTGCCGGCATATTGATCGATTCCTTGAGGGCCGGTTTGGAGCGAAAGGTGACAATTGAGGCACAAGGGAGAGGGCGCAGATAATGCGGCCATATCAGATGCATGAGTTCATGGATAACTTCAGGAAATTCGTCATCCAGTTTCTGCCGCAAAAGCGCCGTTAGAAACGCCACTCCCTCCAGCAGGCGCTCTACATCCGGGTCTGCCGTGGGACCGCTCAACATGGGAGCAACAGCCGGGTGATCTTTTGAGAACGCAGCCCCCAGGTCCTTGAGCGCGTCCAGTTCCTGCTGAAAATAGTGCTTAAACATAACGGTCTTTTATCATCTCAATGGAAATCTTTCGTGATTTTTTAAAGCTTAATTGTCTGTCTTAGAGTCTGCCCACTTAAAATACTTATCGTTTGACATCTACTCTGCCATCCATACCCACAAGGCTTTCAAACAGAACCGGCACCTTTTCACCATCCAAAGCCAACTGGGCAGTAATCTGGAAACGCAGGTAAAGCTGGTCTTCATCGGGTGGCAGAAAATTGACCCGAATCGATCGCAGGCGGGATTCATATTTCTGGATCATCTGCCGGATCGAACGTTCCATCTCTCTGACAGATTCAGGATAATTGCGCAGAGTGTCGGTAAAATCCGGGACACCGTAATCCTCGGCAATCAGCACGCTGCCCTGTCTCGTATTCAGGATACGCTGCAGATGTACCAAGACAGAGTCAACAATTTTTTTGGGATCCTGACGGGCCCTTCTGCCAGGATCTCTGCTCTGAGAACGCAGTCTTTCCAGCAGTCGTTCTTCCCTCATACAGGATTAGGTATTATACCGGGACATTCCATGAATCTTCAGACTCGATCCCATCGGGCTCCCAGGTCCATTTGATCTTTTTGTAGGTGAATGAAACCTGTTCCATATGCCGGTACGGCTCGTTTTCTTTCAGAAATGCAATCGGCATGTAGGGCTTCATTTCGACCACGATGGCATCCTCAAGGGTGTGGGTGAAATAGTGTTCTTCAACGCCGGTGTCATCTATCCGGTACCACTTAATTATAACTTCGCTCATATGTTCACCGGTGCAAAGGGCCTGGTAGAGCTTGGGAGAGGCTTTGTCATACTCCTTCAAAATAGTAAGCGGACCATGAATCCTTTTGCCACTGGCAAGACCCGTGTGCGGATCTCGCGGAATGTGGATATCGTGGCTCATTTCATAAACGAGAATCGTCCCCTCGCGTCTCTCCATCTCACATGAACCCTCAATCTTACCCTGGTTCTTTCCTGTTAATTCCATATGGGCTACCATTGCCATACTGTAATCCTCCTTTGAATTGTATTTTTATTCTTTATCCAGTTTCCCCACCAGAGAGAGGGTGAAAAAAGCCCCCATATACTTGAAATGAGGCTTTACCTTGAGGCCAACCCGATACCAGCCGGGCTCCCCTTCGACATCCTCAACCGTGACCTGGGCCTGGCGCAACGGCCTGCGACTGCGAACGCCCGGCATGGGATTATCCATGTCTGATACATACTGCCGTATCCAGTTGTTGAGCTCCCGCTCCAAGTCGACCCGTTCTTTCCATGTACCGATGTTTTCTCTCTGTATAACCTTCAGGTAATGGGCCAGACGATTGACGACAAACATGTACGGCAACTGCAAGCCAAGCTTGTAATTGAGTTCGGCCGCCTTTCCTTCTTTGCTGGTCCCAAAGAATTTCGGTTTCTGAACGGAATTGGCAGAGAAGAATGCGGCATTATCACTTCCCTTGCGCATGGTAAGCCCGATAAATCCCTCCTCGGCCAGTTCAAACTCCCTGCGTTCAGAAACTAGTATCTCGGTGGGAATTTTGGTCTGTATGGCTCCCATGGATTCGAACTGATGCAGCGGAAGGTCTTCCACAGCTCCTCCACCCTGCGGCCCGATTATGTTTGCACTCCATCGATATTTGGCAAAACTTTCCGTAAGCCGTGTGGCAAAGGTAAAAGCTGTATTGCCCCACAGGTATCTTTCATGGCCGTCGGTTACGCTTTCCTGGTAGTTGAATGCCTTTACGGGCTGAGTGTCGGGACCGTAGGGAAGGCGCAGGAGAAAACGGGGCATTGTAAGCCCCACATAGCGGGCATCTTCGGATTCGCGGAAAGAATTCCATTTTGTATATTGCGGACCTTCAAGGATTGACTTCAAATCCTTCAGATTTGGCAGACCGGTAAAATCGTCGAGCCCGAAGAATTGCGGACCGGCTGCTGCAATAAAGGGTGCATGGGACATGGCAGCCACGCTGGCAATATTCTGCAAAAGCTTTATATCCTGAGGTCCGGGACCAAAGTCATAATTGCCTATCATGGCAGCATAGGGCTGACCGCCGAACTGGCCGTATTCGGCGGTATAGACGGTTTTATACAGGCCTGATTTCGGAATTTCCGGCGAATCTTCAAAATCCTCAATCAGATCGTCCTTGCTGACATTGATAATTTCAAGCTTGATGTTTTCCCTGAAATCAGTTCGGTCCACCAGAAATTTCAATGAACGCCAGGCAGACTCAATCTTCTGGACATCGGCATGGTGCAATACCGCATCTATCTGGAGGCTTAGTTTCTGATCGATTTCAGCGATCATTTCATCCACAACCGCCTTGGAAACCTTTTCTACCTTGCGGCCAGGCTCAATCAGTTGGGATATAAGGGCTTCAACCCCTTTCTTCGTCAACGAATAGGCTTCATCTGTCGGCTGAAGCTTGGTAGCATTGACTATCTCATCAACCAGGGATTGCTCTTGGGTGGCTTCTTTTCCCCCTGTCTGGGCCTGTTCTTTTTCCTCAGCCATGTTTTACCTCCTTTTTTACTTTTCTATTCCAAGCTCTTTGAGCAGTCTTTCCCTTGTGGCTTCATCTTTTACAATTTCCTGAATTTTTTTGCGAAATTCAGGAACATTGCTTAAGGGTCCTTTCATTGATGAAAGGGCTTGCCTCAATTCCAGAAGTCGATTAAGCTCAGGTGTATTCCTGGCGATGGACTCAGGATTGAAATCCTTCAAAGACTCGAATTTCAGCGATACATTCATTTCCTCACCAGGTTCTCCTGATATCTTGTTGGGCACGGTGACATCGATTCCAATATTCTGTGCCTTCAAAACATCATCGAAGTTGTCTTTATCAATGTTGACCGGTTCGCGCTTCTCGACCGGTCGATCATCTTCTTGGTGTGAAAAATCGCCCATTATCAGCATCTTGAGAGGCAGCTCTACCTCTTCAGAGGCATCACCTGTTGCAGGTCGATACACTATGTTTACGCGTTCCTTTGGAGCTACAGTTGTTTCCTTTGCCATGATCCCCATCCTCCTTACTTCCTGACTTTATTTGGATTCAATCGGAATCTGCCTCGCAAAAATTGAATCATGTTAGTCATTTTGATTAATTAAGTTTTCCATATAATACAATAATCAACAGATTCCAGTTCCTCGGAACTCTCCTCTTACTACATCTATTACAACCCACCATTATCTTTTGCTTTTTTAAGCTGAACAATAACGCTCATCATACAGACATTTCATAGAAAAAAGAAAGAATATTTTTCATTATCAGACATCCACCCAATATAACCTTGAATGTATCTGCGTATGCATAAAAGAACGAACATCGCATCTCAACGTTCCATTATCCAGATATGCTTATACAAAAAGGCAACCCTTATTTCTTGACCAGCTTTAAGGCCTGTGCGAGATCCAGTTTTGCGATCCGGTGCAGAACGCCTAAGGAATCTGTTTTGGAATCTGCATCTGATCTCATTGAAAAACCTTTCCATGCCAGCATCAGTCCCTTAAGGGCCAGTTCAGGCTCCCATTCTTCCAGCCGGTAAACCTCAATTGCCTTAAGGGTCTCTTCAAGGTGGGCAAGAGCTATTTCAAATTGTTTGGAACTCAGTAAAATCTCTGACAGGGCAAAACGCCAAAGCAGCCGCTCTTTCTGTGACACACTGCTTCTAAGTTGGTGCTGCAAAATTTCTATTGCCTCAGTCAGTTTCTTTTTGCTGGCAAGTCCTTGAGCGGATTTAATTATCTCTGTCATTGAATCAGGCCTTGCCGGCATTTCCGTAGAATGAAATGGCTCTTCCATAGCGGGAATGGATTCAATTCCGATGATTTTCAACCACTCCCTGGTTTTTTGTTCAGCAAAGCCGGAACCATCGGAAAATGAGAGATCTTCCAACCCCTGCAGGCGTTTGACGAAAACCAAAGTTTCCCGGCAGACCACATCATGAGCTTTCTGATAGCGGCTTCCAAGGCCATCGAGGGCTTCAGCCACATAGCGGTTCAGATCAAGGAAAAAAATGTATTGGGATACCTTGCGTTCTGCAGACTTCAATAAGGACTCCCAATCTTCTTTTTTTCTGAGTTCCTGCATAACCCTGCGGGTATTTTCATCCGGAGGGGCGATTCGGGTGCGCCCGTTTTCAGCAGGTGGAATGTTTTCTACGGCTGTCCAGGCGGCACTGCGGGAATATCGATAGCTCAGAGCATTTGTAGGATCTGTTTCAAAAAGGAAGGCTGAAACCTGGCGTATTTTTAGAAGGCTGAAACGCATGACTCTGTGGGCATCTTTTTCCGATATGATATCTTCCGATTCGGGAACAGGTGATGTTTTCTCCGTCTGATTTTCCCGCACCGGGGAAAACTTGGGCCCCTCCACTAAAACCTGATCATCAGTTTCCCGGGATTGTGCATCGCCATTACCAGCCAATTCATTAACACTTCTTGTAATATTGGCAATGGACGGAGGATCATCAATATAGGTTTGTAAAAGGGCTTCAATATTCTTAAGCACGCTGCGTGCCTGTTCTATTTTTTCAGGGGGTAAAGCTGCAGGTTTTATCTGTTTCAGAGCTGTTTCTGTTTTTTCACTCCACCACTCAATCGCTGCAAGGCGTCCCCTCATCCGCTTTTGGGGAGGGAAGAGGTCTTGCCAGAATTTCTCTAAAAGATCATCATAAATTATTAGCCCGACCAGAAAACCTTCGAATCCGGCTGTATAAATCTGGGCTGCTGCCAGGTAGCTGGCCACTAGAACGTCTTTTGATTTCTGCTCAAGGATTGAGGCAGCGAGCTTTGAAACCTTTGCCCAGTCAACACCCCCGGCAGCCGAGGGAGAAGAAAGTTTATCGATCTCTGCCTGAAGTTCCTCGAACTCCGGCTCATAGCGCACATCAATACCGCAAGGATTGTCAGGATTAATCGGTTCTTTACCCAAAATCAACAGGTTCATATCTATATCTCCATCGGAAAACTAGACCATAACTTTACAAAATCTATGGGTGCCAGAGATCTTCTATAGACTGAAAGATAGGATTGCTCTACAATTCCACCGATAAAAACTGCGTTGGGCACATCATTGATCCGTGCTTTCACAAGACAATGTAATAATTCAAAAGTTTTAGAGTAATCATCAGAATATTTACCTTGTATAGCGAGAGAAAATTGAGGGCCATGGATCAACTTTTCAATTTGTTCCAGCATGTGAAAATTATCGATAGAAGGTATGGCCTGCTCTTCTTTATCACACTCTGACCAAGAATTTACAACAGGTGGAATCATTGTAACATCACGTTCCAGCTCATGAAAGTTATGATACCGTTTCGTGTAGAGAAACTCGGTGGCTTTCCAAATCTTGTCAAGGGCTATGGGCAGCTTTTCCCAGTTGCGCTCCCAGCCTTTCAGCCCTCCACTGCCCAGCACCAGGAACGGGAATGGTCTTCCCAGCGAGTCACTGCTGTCTCTCACCAGACCACATACGAGATGATCTTTTTTGAAACCCTTGGCCCAAAATCGCCAGGAATAGATCGCATATGCATGGTTCTTGCCTGTATCCAGCAAAGCATATCCATTTTCGATCCAGCGGCTGAATGCCTGCATAAGCGGAGTTTCTGGTCCGATTCTTATGTAGTCTCTTGCTACTGGATGCTTGCCGAACGCACCCCACTCCCAAGCCTGATTTGATTTTATTGATCCCAGCACGTAACAACCGCAGAAGGGATTGACCCGCTACCTGACTTTAACAGGCCTATTATCCCTTCGTGGCCTTCAAAACGATATTTCGCCTTGATATATTTGATCCCCATGCTTTGCAAGAATGCCTTTTCATTCGGAAAATCGCCTGGGTAAAATGTATGTTGACCTGTTTTGAAATCATTTAAAAATATGGCAAAGCCAAGTGATCCGCTGTATTTTTTCGTTAACATGAGGTTGCCGACCTCAATAGTAAAAACCACATCTCCACATTCTTTAGACGACCATTGAAAAACCTTTTTCACCGGATAATGCAGATTGGTAAGGTTTTGAGTTGCATCTGCACACTGGAGCTTTAAACGTGTGGCATGGGGTTTTGTGAGAGCATCAGAGTTTACGTCAGTCGGGCGCCCGATGATGGTGACATTATAACTAGATCTTACTGGTTTTGATCCCTTTTCCATAAAAGAGAGAAATGAACTCTGAAAAGGCATCTTTCGCCCCAAGGCTTCCTTGGCATAGTACCCTTTTTTCAAATGCCTGCCGATAAAGGCAGAAGCAGGCCCCTTGACGAACTGCATGGCATAGCCGTCATTGCCCAAAAGGAGCTCATTGGCATTGATCTGATCTGAAATACCCTGCACTTCGACCAGAACCTGTTGTTCCCATATATTCTGAAGCTCGCAGGCAGCCTCTTCAACAGAGTAAGCCCAAAGATAATCCAGCGGACCGCCAATGAGCTGCCAGATCGCTTTCTGGGAAGGTTGTGAGCTTGCGCTCACGAGTTGTTTAAGGGCATTATGCGTCGAGTAAAAGGGTGCTTGCGAACTTCCCGGATCTTCAAGAAACGTCTGTTTGGCCATATCAAAGGCCATTTTCCGCGATGATGCTACTGTGCCTGCAATATCGGCAATGGTTTTTTTATATTCATTCAATGCCCTGGCTGCAGCCATTTGAGACTCGAGAGACATGCCTTTCTGGATCTTATTTAATTTCTTTTCAATCTTTTTCATTATTGTAGCACCCTTGCGAGTAGCTTTTACAAGGGCTCCCTTGCCGGCTGTGGCATCCAGTTTTTCAGCTTGGGCCCTTACATTCTCGAATTCATACACAAGACTAACCCAGTCCGGGAGATTTTCATCTTCACCAAACGGTTCAAGTTCCATAACCATTGCCTGTAATACTGCAAAATAAGGACCCTGATCAGTTACCATTTTTGAAGCCAGCTGTTGCCATTCCTCTTTGCCATCCAGCCTGGCTCTACCCTGGGGGAACATTTCACCAAAATTATACCAGGCATCCAGATAGGCATTACGGTACCAACTATTAAATTCCAGCTTTTGTTTTGAAAGAATCAGAGGATCTGTTAATGCCGCTTCGAGCTCCGCAAGCAAAGAATCGATCTCCTGCTTTCCAGCCGAGGTGAAGGATGGCGGCACAAAAGTTTCATCTGCTGGTGAAAGACTGCCGCCCCAGAAGTCCGCCATGCTTACTTTTGGAACCGAAGATTTGGTATTAACCCACGCTGCAAGCCAGGTAAGTTTGTCTGTTTTAGAAATCAATATGTGGCTCAGCAAAGTCTGGAGATTATTCATTTCATCATTAAAACCGCTGCTATCATCAAGCCAGACCAGCCGATACAGATACAGATTGGAGAATTCCTCAAGCACCCCAGGAATACCAGCTTGTCCCTTCGCTGTCAGAACAGGATCATATAATGGTTGAGGCATGGCTTGAAGTTCATCAAAATTCACATCCTTAAGACGCGCCCGCAAAAGATTAATACGACGTGTTAAATGGATTACATATTCTCCGATGACCTCCCCGGAAGTGGTGGGGGTTAAGTTGGCAACAGCGCTCACTATCTGTTTGTCAAAAGGCACAAGAAATCTTTCATAAAACTGAGCACAATAGATTCCTTTCAGCTTATCCTCGACCTTGTTACTCTCAGTAAGACCGAAACGAGGTATCCACCAGTTGTTGTTCTGATTCTGGGTCTTCTCAACTACCTGGCGGAAACGATCCAGGATGCTTACATCGGTCAATAGTTCTCCCTGGAAAACAGGCGGGTGAGAAAATTCACGCGAGACTCCCCGCAATATAGAGAGATTCTTTACAAAAGAAAAACTCAACAAACCACACAAAGCAATCACAACCGCAATCCAGGCCATCAAACCCAGATGCCTTGAAAGACGATTCCATTCTAGAGCCCGTTGGGTAGGGACAAACATGCCTCGTTCTTTTGGTAAGATGTCTGCGAAAAAATCATGCAGGAATAGTCCCTTGCTGGTGCCTGGCAAAACCTCCTTTTCTTCGATAAGACCGAGCTCACGTAAAAAGTGTGAATATGGGCTCCCTTCCTGGCGACCGCTGCTGAAAAACAGTCCGCGTAAAATAGGGGTTTCCTGATATGGATTTTCCTGAAACGCTGCCTTGATAAAGCCATCCAGACCAGGTTTCAAACGTTCGAATTCTTCCGGGAAAAGCAACAGCGCCGGATCAATCATATGGGTATCAGCTTTTTGGAAAAAAAGGAGCCGGAACTTGCGCAGACGTTCTCCGATCGTATGCATCATGTTGTCGATAAAACCTGCAAAATCAGTAGTTGCGACTTGGTTGATAAAACCCATAGCCTGTTGTTGATGCAGCTCGCTCAGATGATCGCAGAACTGAGTCATGCCTTGAATAAGGTCACACTTGGTTACCAGCAAATAGACCGGAAACTTGCTCCCCAAGACCCGCATTAATTCATCAATGCGACGTCTGATACTGCGTCCGTCTTCTTCCAGAACATCCTGACCGGTCTCCAGCAGTTTATCGGCTGAAAGAGTGACCACCAGTCCGCTTAAGGGCTCCTTCTTTCTGTACTTTGCCAGGAGATTCAGAAATTTCTGCCATTCATCTTTGTCCCGGCCTTCATCAATCGGAATTGCATATCTTCCGGCAGTATCAATGATTATGGCTTGTTCAAAAAACCACCAATCACAATTTTTCGTCCCGGATATACCCGAGACCCTGTTGATCTCGACAAACGGAGAAGAAAGACGGGCGCTGGTAATGGCCGTGGTTTTACCTGACCCGCTCTCACCTAATACCAGGTACCAGGGAAGGACATATAGAGGATTGCCATATTTTCTTAAATGAGAACTTTTTAGAGCATCAACGGCCTGTTTCCAGCGCTGTTGGAGTTCGACCATGTGCTCCTGTTCATCATCTTTTATCGATTTCAGATATGAGTCATCCTGTTCGATTATCTGAGAGACAAATTTTTGCTCACGTTTTCTCAACAGGAGTTTCTTTACATAGATAAGCCCCAGACCTATACCAACAAGACCGAGCAATAGAAAGAAGCCAACCCACCATGGCCAGCCAATTCCCAAGACTACTCCAAAAACCACAAGAATGCCCAATAAAGCAACTATCAGAATTACGGCAATTTTTAAAATCTGCTGAAGATTTAATTTCATAACGGCACCATACTAAAAAAATGTTTCGCCAATGTTAGCAAGCACAAAGCGATAAATCATAAATAAAATCCCGTAGAGAACAACCGGAAAACCGAGGCAGAAGATATTGAACATGGAAAACCTTTGCCGGGTTTTTTTTGAAACAGACACACCTGTTTCAACCGGATAGGCCTCGGGAAACAGCTCTCCTGTATCAAGCGAGGGAAGGCCGACCGAAGTCCCGGTCAGTAGTTTCAGATTTGAAGTCTTTACCTGTTCGAGTAAATACCGATCTCCCGCGTCGCCATAGCGTCCGGAAAATCCCATAGCCAGACACAGATAATATATTTCCCTTACATTATTCTGATGAGGCCCGATTGTATTGAGCCTTTCAAAAAAAATCTCCCCGGCATCAGCGGTCTGGTAAAACACGCGCTGAAGAGGATTTGACTGCCAACGATTCTTCTCGTTCCATTGCGAACTTAAAATGGCCTCATCGATCCAGGCCACAATGGCAAAACGGGCAAGATCATAATCCTCCTCGCTGATACTTCCGCGCCGGAGGCATTCCTGGCTGAGAGAAAGCAACCTTTCGATATCAGCCTTGACTTGATCAAATGGTGGTTGTCGCACAGAGACCGTCTTGAGCATGTACACAACATACGCTATCAGTTCTATAAAGCAGTCCGTCAGTCGCATCGTTAACTTCTCCCTACTGCCATGAGCTCTACCTTTAAATCTTCAGGAGCCGTGTCCCAGAACAAAGCAATGTTTTTGCCCTTTTGCACTTCGGCCCATTGGTCAGAGTGATGATCGATCTGGAAATATATGCAGCCGGCCCTGCGCGGTAGTTCCTGCGGAGGAACACTCAAGTGTTTCAGCTTGATTCCGGGAAGCGCCCGGACAATCAAAATCGGTAACGATTCACGTGAACTTAACTTGGCACTGGCATCAACAAATTTAAGTATTTTTTGCGGGTCTTCTTCGGTTGCCATTACGAGATAAAACCGGTTTCTGCCCTCAAACATCGCCGGCGGAAGATCAGAGGAATAATAGGTGCCATCAAATTCAAGTTGCAGTACATACTCGGGTCCGGCGGTAATTTCATCCAGAAGACGCGTGATCAGATTTTGAGCAGTGGCAAAACATTCCCAGAGATTTTCATGATGATAGACGGGCAATTTTGAGGCCCCGTCGGCGGTTTCTCCCATGGCCGTATATTCTACTGAAAACGTGGAGAGTTCTCCGATCAATTGTCGCAGAATGCCGTAGACTGGCCAAGGATGAACACCCTTGTCTTCAGTGACATGGCATAACTGAGGAATATAACGATTCAGCGAGCGTAGGGCTAAAAGATAAACCATATCGCGTGTGCCGAATTCGGCAGTGTGAATTCCCCGCTCCCTCTTATAGGATTCCAGTTGATGACCGCGCGCTGCAATCTGGTCTCTGATTTCCTTAACGATCTTTAATAGCGGCTGACTGCTAGAAATTACAAGACTGGGAGGAATGAACTTTTCAGATAGCACTATCTGTTCGCCTTGTCTCACAATCTGAGCAAGAGGGAAGAGTTCATAATCTCCGGCCTGATCTTTTTCCGTTTCCCAGATTATTTTCAGCACATAGTACAATCTTTGAAGTTTGGCTGTAGGCCCTGCCTGATGCATGTCCTGAATTTCTTCCGGGTCTGCTGTGGTGATAAATCTGGTCGTCACCCCTGAGAGATTATCCAGAGTGGAAAGCGTAGTTACATTTCCACCTGAATCGTTCCATTTCTTCAGGCCGATAAACACGGTAAAAGGCTTTCCGCCTTCGACCCATGCCTCATCGAACGAGCGGGGCTCGACCAGAGCATTGTCCGGGTATGCCGCATAGGTCCTATCGGGAAATAGAAAATCACCACGCGAAATGGCAAAGCGCCTGCTTCCTAAAGCGGCTTTTTGGATTTCAACATCGCCAATGCCCCATAGATACAGCTGAATAAAATCGTACAAGGGACTTAAAAGCGATTGAAAATAAAGCTCAGAGAGTTGAAAATGCTGGGGTTGCAAAAAAAGCCCTTGATGCCAGAAAAGAGGTCTTTCCATCATTATTCTACTCTCCCTGGGCCGTCTGGATCTGTTGGGAACCTAATACTAGATTTATGCTCAAAGGGCCTGGCTCAGTTATCTTCGCAAGGCTGGTCATGCTTTTGCGTTTTTGAATGATTGGGACTTTATATAAACGCACGATCCGCTCTTTCTGGATAAGATAATACCCTGCAACAATCGCAACGTACTTTGCTCCCTCGGCTCGATCCAGTTGTAATGTTACATCCTGACCGGGATACACGATAATTCGTTTTGAAACAGCCACACTGTCATCAAAAAGACTGCATTCCAACAGTTTATATAGCCCGTCCGTATACCCGGCAAGCTGGTTAAAGGCGTTCGGGTCTTTGAGTTGATAAACACAAACAACAAGGGTGTGCGCCGTTCCTTCTCGAAAATTCAACTCAGCATCGGATTTTAATTGAAGATTTATTGCGCCTTTTGCATATTCCCAATCCGGCGGTGGGAGCGGACTTGAGGCACACGAACAAAGCATGAGAGCCAGTAATACCGTCAGAACCGCATGTATTGTATATTTGTTCAAAGTTTTACCCTCCCTTTTTTAAGTAAATAGTTTTTGACAATTCTTTTCAAACTCCCGGAGAAGATCTTCCAAAAATCGCTCCGACTCAAACCATTTTTTACAGCGAACATACTTTTCCTCTAAGATGTCAAAAGACTCTGCTTTGCGCAATGGCCCGAATTTTAACCCTGCCCCGCCTGAGGAGGCAATCTGCTTCGGATCCAGTTCGCTGAGAATACTTCCCACCATTTTTTGCGCAGTATTCTGAAGTGCTTGATGCGTGATCAGAAACGCCTGTTTGATTTGACCAAGATACTCTTCCAGTGATTGGGTTTCGCTTTGAGAATCAAGATTCACACCAATGATCTGACGAATTGTTTCCTCGCCGGGCTGTGTTCCTCCCAGAGCAGTGTGTATTACATGTATTAGCTCATTGAGATTGTCGAAAATGGTATTTAAAGACGTGGCCAGTCGATCAAGAAGATCAGGAGAGGCAAAATCATCCTGTGATATGGTTTTCCCCAGCAGCAGAGGAACAAGACGGTTAAGAATTGCAAGATCGAAATGTGCACTACCTCCATGCATTGCATCACCAAATTCAGCCTGAAGATTATGCAAAACAGCTACACGTTCACTGGGCGGCACTTCTTGTAAAATATTTGCAAGATACGCTTCAATGGATGCTGGGGCCTTAATCTTGTCGGAACTATAAATGTTCCTGAGAGTCTCAGCAATTTGTCGTAATGATGGTTGATCAGCCATACCTGTTTTAATAATCATCCTTTTTGGGAGGCTGAATAATGACTGTTTCAGCCATGATGTCGTCATCTTGAGAATCAGCCCCTGGAACATTCGGCCCGGGAGTCGTCTCGTGTGAATTGATCTGAGTTGCTTCAGATGGTGACTCCTGCTTGGCCCGGTTGAAGGTATCTCTGTTTTCGGATGCTGAAATAATAACCGTTTCAGGAATATCTTCCTGAGCATTCTCTTCAGGAGGCTGTTGTTGCCCATGCGTTGCTTGTGGGGAAATAATCACGGTTTCAGAAATATCTTCCTCAGAACTTTGTATAGTGGTTTTTGACGTTGGTGGTATTTGTCCGGAAGGAAGGATTACGGTTTCCTGTGTATCCTGATCATCTTGTATCTCTGTTGGAGTTTTTCCTGCATATTCCTTATCTTCTTTGGAGATAATAACAGTTTGAGCCAGGGCATCTTCAGCCTGCACCGTCTCTAAAGCAGCTGTCCATTTGTCTGTAATCTTGGCGAGGATGGTGCGGATGGCCGTGTCATCCTCTGTTGAGTCCGCCAAATCAATGCTCACTCCCTGAGTAAAAAGTGCGTTTGATATCTCTTGCCTAAGCTGCTCATATACATGCCAGAATGTATCCGTTGCCGCCTCTGTTGTGCCGTGTAAGCCATTTTGCAGCAGTGACCACCCCAAGGCTAAAGATCTTTGCCAAAGTTCAATCCAACCATCATGAATCTGTTTTGCGTTCGGATCCCAAAATACATTGGGAGCCCCAAAAACATCTTTGTATTCATGCGGTATACAATTTTCTAATGTAATCTCATTATTTGCC
>JAFGIF010000194.1 GCA_016929755.1 Deltaproteobacteria bacterium
AGGCATCAGGCTGATCGGACCTGTTGTAGGGGTCATCGCGCTACTTGGATTTTTAGCCTTTCGCAGCTACATCCTTCCGGACCAGGTCAGGGGTAAAACCCTTGAGGAAGTAACAGGCATATCTGACAAGCAAGGATAGCTTTTCTTGCTTTAACGTTTGAATCGTTTTAAAAGTGCTTGGGCATCCTCTTTTGAAGGCAGCCACATATGAAAGGCCAATTTCTCGGCAGGCATCTCCTGTGATAATTTGTATACCTGCTCGATATCCTGAGTATAGACATAAAAGAAAACACCCTTGCCCGCTTCGGCAATACGGCGGTAGTAAGGCAGCCAGTGGCTGGCTTCGTTGGGCGGGTCAGTGTCGACCGACTGGTACTGGATGGCCTTGATCTCCGGAATGGAAAGAATATAGTCCAGATGCTGCCACTCGCCGGGGCCGTCCAGATGGTAGACTGCCTGCCCTAATTCTCTGGCCGTACGGGTCAGGCGGGGCATGACGAATTCTTCGTACATGGCAGGGGAGATCATGTTGGAAATATCACACTGCAAAGGGTACCAGGGATTTTCAGACCAAAGATGCATCCAGGTGTTATAGCCCTTTTGGGGTGATTGATCGAAGAGTTTTTTAAGTTCATTGAAATAGATCATCCACAAGTCGCAGATTTTATCTTCACACAGATGGACAAGTTACGGCTGGTCGATAAGATCCATCAGCACATTCTGGGCACCCCGCAGTGAGGACAGAATATCCAGGGATCCTCCCAGATCGGCAATAGAAATATGATATTCTCCATTGGCAGTCTCCAGCAGGCGCCTGGTGTATTCCTTAGTAAGCACCCAATATGGGTTTTGGGGATCGTATACAAGATGTTCGTATACCTTTTCCAGGCGGTTATCCTCCAGCTGCCCAAACCAGACGGTTGAATTATCGAACAACGGCGTACTTCCGAGGTAAGATGCTACCGATCCCGGACCGAGATTTACAAAATACATGGGAACCGCGTCACCGCCGAAAAAGGAAGATATCATGTAATTATAGGAACCGGCATCACGAAAATCTATATCGGTCCAGATCTTTTCCGCATTGTCCGGCAATGTCATTGGACGCAGTTCCTCGCGGAAAAATCCAAGGGGAGATTCTACATAAATCAGCGGACCTTCATCCAATGTTCCGTCGAACCATGCCTGCCAGCGCTGCATGGCTGAATCGATGTTTTCATTTAAGATCAGAGCCAAGGAAGACCTCCTTTGTTCGTTCGTTCGTTCATATACCCCCTGGAAGAATTTGCCGTTATATGAAAATACTCTCACCCGTCACGGGCACAAATCTAGTATTTATTTGGTTATAAATACCTTCTGCGAGATTTCTCCAAGAGAGAATCGGGAATCGTTGTCTTGCCGGTAGCAACGTCATCGAGGACTTTTATTCCATAGTCCTGAATAATGTCAAAGGGCACATTGAATTTTACGGCATCTTCAGGGCTTTGCTTGTTGCCATAGGTGGTCTGCTCGTAAAATATTCGCGGCAGGGGTTGGATATGAATCCCTCGTTTGTCATTGAATTGATGTATGGCGAGGATGGTTTGAGCGGAATCCTTCACCTGCTTCTTAGGATCAAAATCCAGGCCCATAGCCTGAAAGATCATCTCATAATCCACAAGGGTATCTATTGATGGGCCGATAAAAAAGCAACTGCCCAGCTCGTCCAGGGCTCCATACAATGTTATGCCATGGATGGTATTTAGAACATGAATCTTCGGATCAAGATTATGATCAGCGGGGTCATAGGGCTCTCCCAGGAAATTATGCCTGCCCGGGCCTGCGCATGCTTCACCGTGCCGGCCATAGGTCCAGCTCAAGCCGATCCCGGTCTGCAAAAGAGAACGGCCGTTGTGAAACGGCAGGGCATGCCCGCCAACGGTAAAATGCCGCTCAACTCCATAATAAGCTTCAACTGCCGCTGCTCCTTTTCTGATCAATTGTCCCAATTCGGTTCTGCCTTGGGCTGCCTGCTTCAAGGCTGACATAATCGAATTGTTGTCTCCGTACCTGACTCCTGTATCCTGTTTGATTTCACTTACAAGTGCCAGGGCCGCAATAGTGACTAATGCTTCTATATGATCATAGGCGTATTTGTTTGAGTGCTCCATCACCTCGGAAGCCGCGCGTATTAAGTCTTTAAAGATACCCAGATTAATCAAACCCTGATAGGTTTCCCATTCTCCGGCCTTGACCAGGTTGATATCGCCGGAATCGTCCCGGATCAACACGGATTGAACACATTTGTTTGGGCATCCCGGCAGACACGAGTGACGCGTTATTTTGATCCCACAAGCTTCAGACAGATCGATTTGATTACTGGCCAGGGTTTCCGGAAGAAGATCCTGATAAAACTCATCGGGCACGTTGGCGCTGCGAAACAGGTTTGTTAGTCCATGCCCGTTATCCAGCCTGATCTTGGCTGCAGCTCCATAGGTGCCACCCAAAAGAGGGTTTTCCCTGCTTGCATCACCCGCAAGGTTGATGTTGCGTTTGGCCTTGTGGATCTTTCTGAGAACTTCTGATAGTTTTTTGCGGTCATAAGCGTCCTCAGTCTTGTTCTGTGATGTACTTGCCACTGCAATACCCACCAGCCCGTTATGACCGAAAATTGATGTACTCCTGGCTGCAGAACGATTCGGCTTTATGCCGTTCCTGGTGTTGCACACAACCGCATTATAGAGAAACCCGGAGGTGGAAGGATCGGTAAGGGCCAGACCCAGATCTTCACCATGGCGCTGATAAATACGTTCAGCCAGTACCCCGGTTCCAACTATGCCTTTCCCGTAGAAAGATACGGGATTGAGCATTGCTTTTCCTTCCCGATCGATCACGAGGATAAGCTGCTCTGGCGAATTTCCCATTACCTTGATGCCGACAATACCAAGGCGGGTTAGATACTGGGCTATCAGACCCCCGGACCGGCTGCCCTG